>JBBSIT010000001.1:0-27411 GCA_038231995.1 Acetobacterales bacterium
AAGGAAACGCTCGCGGCTGCGGGCACGCGGCGCGCTCAGGGCCAAGCGGCGCAAATCCGCCTGCGTCTGGCCCCAGCGCTCACGATCAACTCGTAACATCAGTTCTGACGATACCTTCACCAGAAAGCCGCCATATGGGAATGACCGCCGTGCAGCCAAGCACAACAACTATGGGTCTCGAACTGGACGCGGTTTCACGCGGCTACTCAACTCGATCGGACCCCAAGCGCGGGTCCGCTCGAGTTGAAGCCGCTTTAATCCAATATCTCCACAGCGACCGACTTGAACAGCGCGAGGGCGGGCACGCCGGGCCGGAGGCCGAGGCGGATGACGGCGTCCGGCGTGACGCGCGCGAGCAGGGCGCCGCCGTCCAGCGCGAGTCCGATCAGGGCGGCGTGGCGGGCCTTGTCCTCGGTGATGGTGGTCACGGTCGCGGGCAGGATATTGTGCAGGCTGACGGCCTCGGGCGCCCGGGTGGCCAGAACGATCTCGCGCGCAGGAACCCGCAGGCGCACAGGCACGCCGAGAGCGGACACGATAAGCGGCACGAGGATGCTGCGCCCCGCCGCCGTCACCTCCGTCAGCCGGCGATCGGGGTGATGCGCCGCGATGCGGCCGGCAAGGATCGCCGCCGCGTCGTCACGGAACGCGAGCGGCAGGTCGCTCCGCGCCAGGACAGCGTCGAGCGGTCCCGCGGCGCGCACCCGCCCCGCCTCCAGCAGCACCAGCGTGTCGGCCAGGCGCACCACCTCGTCCAGCGCGTGCGTCACATACAGGATCGGCAATCGGAGGGTCGTGCGGAGGCGGCCCAGATACGGCAGGATCTCGGCCCGGCGGGCGGTGTCCAGGCTCGCCAACGGCTCGTCCATGAGCAGCAGCCGCGGCTGGGCCAGCAGGGTGCGGCCGATCGCGACGCGGCTGCGCTCCCCGCCCGACAGGGTCGCCGGACGACGCGCCAGCAACGCCTCGATGCCGAGCAGCCCGACCACGTCGTCGAGCAGGATGGGCCCTGGCGGCGCCCGGCGCAGGCCGTAGCGCAGGTTGCCCAGCACGGTCATGTGCGGGAACAGCCACGCATCCTGGAACACGAGGCCGACCCGGCGCCGTTCGGGCGGTGTCCAGACTCCCCCGCCGGTGTCGGCGAGCACGGCACCGGGCAGGGCGATGCGGGCCCAGTCCGGCCGCAACAGGCCGGCCACGATCGCGATCACCGTGCTCTTGCCTGCACCGGATGGGCCGAACAGCGCGGTGACTCCCGGCGCCTGCGCGGAGAACGCGACGTCGAGCGTCAGGCCAGGGAAGGCATGGCGCAGCGCAACATCGAGCGTCATCGGCCGATCATGACGTGCAGGCGGCGACCCAGCCAATCCGACGCGAGCAGCCCCAGCAGCGCCAGCGTTAGCGAGATCAGCGAGAGCCGGGCAGCCGCGGCCTCGCCGCCCGGCGTCTGCAGGGCCGCGTAGATGGCGAGCGGCAGGGTCTGTGTCTCGCCGGGGATATTGGCGGCGAAGGTGATGACGGCGCCGAACTCCCCGAGCGAGGCGGCATAGGCCGTGACGGCGCCGACCAGAACGCCGGGCAGGGCGAGAGGAAGCGTGATGGTGACGAAGCGGTCGAGCGGCCCGGCGCCGAGCGAGCGGGCGGCCTGCTCGAGGCCGGGATCGACCGCGTCGAGCGAGAGGCGGACCGAGCGCACGATCAATGGGAACGTCATGACGGCGCAGGCCAAGCTCGCGCCGGCCGTGCTGAACACAAGGCGCACGCCGAACCAGTCCTGCAGCCAGGCGCCGACCGGGCCGCGCACGCCGAACAGCAGCAGCAGCAGCCAGCCGACCACGACTGGCGGCAGCACGAGCGGCAGGTGGACGATCGCATCGAGCACTCCCCGGCCGGGAAACTGGCCCCGGGACAGCAGCCAGGCTGCCGCGAGGGCGACGGGCAACCCCATCGCCACGCTGCGACCCGCGACGCCCAGGCTCAGCCCGAGGGCGCTCCACTCGGCGTCGGAAAGGCCGATGCCTGAAATGGCCGATCAGCCTTCGTCGTTGTCCGAAGCGGCGAGGGCCGTCCCGCATCCGGCGTTCACGAGGCTACCTTGGCACGGTGGAGGCTAAGCTCGGAACCGGCGTCCCGGCGGAGCCTGAGGGCGGTCGGAGCGGCGAGGGCCGCCACGGCTGCGACCACGAGGAACGCGGCGGAGAAGTCCGACGTGGTGGGATCAACGTTGCCGCGTAGGGCGGCCGAGGCGGCCAGGGTGGCGGCGCCGATCGTGATGCCCAAGGTGAGCGAGACCTGCTGGAGGGTCGCGTAGAGGCTGGTCGCGGCGCTCAGGCGTGCGTGCGGGATATCAGCATAGGCGAGGGTGTTGTAGGCGGTGAATTGCAGCGAGCGCGCGAAGCCGCCGGCCAGCAGCACGGCGACGATGCCTGCCGTGGACCAGGCTGGGTTGAAGGCCGCGCAGCCGGCCAGCAGCACGGCCGACAGCGCGCCGTTCCAGACCAGGGTGGTGCGGAAGCCGAACCAACGCAGCACGTTCTGAGTGATGGGCTTCATGGCGATAGCGCCGACCGAGCTGGCGAAAGTCGTGAAGCCGCTCTGCACGGGCGACTGCCCGAAGCCGAGCTGCAGCATGAGGGGAAGGAGGAACGGGATCGCGCCGATGCCGACGCGGAACAGCGAGCCGCTGATGACCGAGACTGCGAAGGTCGGGATGCGCAGGAGCCTGAAGTCGAGCAGAGGGTTATCGGTCCGCGCCGCATGCCGGGCATATGCAGCCGCGGCGAGCAGGCCGACGCCGAGCAGGCCGGCCGTGACAGGGACCGGGAGCAGGCCGCGTCCCACCGTCTCCAGGCCGAACATCAGGGCGGCCAGCGCGGTGCCGGAGAACAGCAAACCCCGTCCGTCGAATTGGACAGGGGTGGCCCCGCGCACGTCGGGTATGTAGCGGCTGGCGAGAACGATGCCGACCAGGCCGATGGGTATGTTGATGTTGAAGATCCAGCGCCAGTTCGCGTAGGTGACGATAAGGCCGCCTAGGGGCGGCCCGACCACGGGGCCGACGAGGGACGGGACCGTGAGCCAGGCCATGGCCGCCAGGAGCTGGGATTTCGCGACGGACTGCAGCAAGATGAGCCGCCCGACCGGCACCATCATGGCGCCGCCCGCGCCCTGCAGGACGCGGGCCGCGACGAGAAAGGGCAAGGTCTCCGCCCGGCCGCACAGCACGGAGCCGATAGTGAACACGGCGATGGCGGCGCGGAACACGGTCTTGCTGCCGAACCGGTCCGCCGCCCATCCGCTGGCCGGGATGAAGATCGCGAGGCTGACCAGGTATGACGTGAGAGCTACGTTCATGTGCAGGGGATCGGCCCCGAACGCACGCGACATGGCGGGCAGCGCGGTGGCGATGACGGACCCATCCAGGTTCTGCATGAACAGGGCGCAGGCGACGATCAACGCTGTCCGTCGCGCCCGCCGCGGATCATCCGGAAGAGCGGGCGCGTCGTTCAAGGAATGAGGACGGTGCTGCCGGTCGTCTTGCGGCCCTCGAGCGCGATGTGTGCTGCGGCAGCGTCGCGCAGCGGAAAGACCTGGTTCACCCGGACCTGCACCGCGCCCGACCGCACGACCTCGAACAGCTCCGATGCGGCGGTCTCAAGATCGGTGCGGCGCGCCGTGTAGGTGGCGAGGCTGGGCCGGGTCAGGAAGAGGCTGCCTTTGGCGCCGAGCAGCCCGATATCCACGGGGGGGACCGGACCGGACGAGTTGCCGTAGCTGACCATGGTGCCCAGCGGCGCCAGGCTGTCGAGGCTGACCCCGAACGTGTCCTTGCCGACGCTGTCATAGACCACCGGCACCATGGCGCCGCCCGTGATGCGCTTGACCTCGCCGGGCAGGGACTGGTGCCCGACGATCACGTGCGCGGCGCCGTGGGCACGCGCCAGGTCGGCTTTGCTCTCGGTCGAGACGACGCCGATGACCATCGCCCCGAGATGCTTGGCCCACTGGCACATGATGAGCCCGACTCCGCCGGCCGCCGCGTGCACCACGATCGGGTCGCCGGACTTCAAGGGGTAGGTGCGGCGCAGCAGGTACTGAGCGGTCATGCCCTGCAGCATCATGGCCGCGGCAGTCCGGTCATCGATGTCTTCGGGCAGCCGGACGAGCCGATCCGCGGCGATCACCCGATCAGTCGCGTAGGCGCCGATCGGGGCGCTGGCATAGGCGACGCGGTCGCCTACGGCGAGCCCCGTGACGCCGGCGCCGAGAGCGCGGATGACACCCGCGGCCTCCATCCCGATCGTAGCTGGCAGGGTTGGGATCTTGTACAGGCCCGTGCGGAAATAGACGTCGATGTAATTGAGGCCGACCGCGGTGTGGTGGACCAGCGCCTCGTCGGGTCCCGGCTCCGGAGTGGGCACGTCCTCCCACTGCATCATTTCGGGGCCGCCGTGGGCGTGGATACGGATCGCCTTGGTCATCGTGAACCCCCTGGAAAACGGCCGCGTGTGGCCACTCCAGCTTCGAGTGACAGGAGAAAACGCTTGGTGTCCAGCCCCTCGCCGCCGGAGAAGCCGCCGATCCCGTTCGCTGCCACGACGCGATGGCAAGGGATGATGACCGGGATCGGATTGGACCGGGTGGCGCCGCCGATCGCTCGCGCGCAGCCGCCCGCATCCCTGGCAAGCTCGGCATAGGTCCGAGTTTGCCCGAACGGGATGCCGCACAGGGCGGTCCATACCTTGAGCTGATACTGAGAACCTCGGGGCTGCAGAGGCAGATCGAACTCGGTCCGTTCGCCGTCGAGATAGGCATGCAACTGGTCGCGTGCTTCCTGAAGCAGCGGTGTCTGGGTCTGGTCGCGTCCCCAGCCCCAGTCCAGCGCTACGATGGCATCGTCTTCCTCAGAGATCGTGAGAGCGCCCAACGGCGAGTGCAGGGACAATTGGGGCAAGCTCAGCCTTCTGGTAAAACCAGCCAGATGGCACTCGCAGCCGGCCGCCCTGTCAAGCGCGTAGTGCGCAGCGTGGTCCCGTCGCGTCCGCCGTGCTACGCGGCACGACAACACCAGGATGTATCGGATCGGACGGGATGATCTCGTTGGACACCAGTTTCGCGGGCCCGGATGTTTCACGTGAAACACACGCCCGCCTCGACGCCTATGTCGTGCTGCTGCAGAAATGGATGCGCACGATCAATCTCGTGTCCAGCGGCGACCACGATGCGCTCTGGACGCGGCATGTCCAGGACAGCCTTCGCCTGGTCCCGCTGCTTCCGGCCGGGATCGATCGCGCTATCGACCTAGGATCGGGGGGCGGCCTGCCCGGTCTGGTGCTCGCCATAGCCAGCGGCATTCCGTTCGACCTTGTCGAAGCCGACCGCAGGAAAGCCGCTTTCCTCCAGGAAGCCGCCAGAGTCACCCGCGCGCCAGTGACGGTCCGTTGCCAACGGATCGAGGCCGGCGGGATAACGCCGGCAATGCTCGTTACGGCGCGCGCCCTGGCGCCATTGCCCCGGCTGCTCGGGTACGCGCATCCCCTGCTGCAGCCCGGCGGGGTCTGCCTATTCCCCAAAGGCGCCGACGCCGAGCAGGAGCTCGCGGCCTGCACGGGATGGAAGATGCACGTCGAGCGATTTCCCGCTCCGACGAACATGGGCTCTGTCGTGCTCCGAATCACGCAGCTGGCCCATGCCTGACCATTCGCCGCCGCTGCGCGCGCCCCGGGGCAGCGAGCCGCGCATCCTCGCCGTCGCCAACCAGAAAGGCGGCGTGGGCAAGACCACGACCGCCATCAATCTCGCGACCGCGTTGGCGGCGTGCGGAGAACGCGTGCTGCTGCTGGATCTCGACCCACAGGGCAACGCCTCGACAGGGCTCGGCCTGTCCAGGTCCACGCGCGGCGCAGGGATGTACGCCTTGCTGCTGGGTGGCGCCTCCCTGGAGGCTGTTCAACGCCCGACCGGCGTTCCGGGGCTGAGCATGGTGCCGTCCGATTCCGACCTGGCCGGCGCAGAGGTCGAGCTGGCCGCGATGGAGCGGCGCGAATACCGTTTGCAGGAGGCGTTGCGCACCGCACCGGCCGGCGCCGGGCCGACCTATGTCCTGATCGACTGCCCGCCCAGCCTCGGGCTGCTCACCGTCAACGGCCTCGTGGCGGCGGATGCCGTGCTGGTCCCCCTGCAATGCGAGTTCTTCGCGCTGGAGGGCCTGAGCCAGCTTGTACGGACGATCGACCGGGTGCGACAGAGCCTGAACCCCACACTCACTTTGCAAGGCATCGTCCTGACCATGTTCGACCGCCGCAACAACCTGTCGGAGCTGGTGGCCGCCGATGTACGGAGCTTCTTCGGCGATCGCGTCTATGAGACCGTCATCCCTCGCAACGTGCGCATCTCCGAGGCGCCAAGCCATGGCAAACCCGTGCTGATGTATGATCTCCGCTCGCCAGGCGCCCAAGCCTACGTGCGCCTGGCGGCCGAGGTCCTGCGCCGCGAGCGGGCCATCACATGAGGGCGCCCGAAGCTCCTCCTCGCCTTGGCCGCGGTCTGGCTGCCCTGTTCGGCGATGCCACGCCGTCCGGCGCCGTCGAGGCGATGCGCCGGACCAACCTGCCCCTGACCGCGCTCGAACCGGGTCCGTTCCAGCCGCGGACCCGCATGGATCAGGAGGCGCTGGACGAGCTCGTGGCGTCCATCCGGCAGCAAGGCGTGCTGCAGCCTGTCCTTGCGCGGCCGCACCCGCTGACGGAGGGCCAATACCAGATCGTCGCGGGGGAACGGCGGTGGCGGGCGGCGCAGGCGGCCGGGCTGCACGACATGCCGGTGCTCATTCGGCGCCTCTCCGATACGGAGGCGATGGCCGCGTCGCTGGTCGAGAACCTGCAGCGGCAGGACCTCAACGCGATCGAGGAGGCCGAGGGCTACCGCCGGCTCATCCAGGAGTTCGGGCTGACGCAGGACAAGCTCGGCGACGCCATCGGCAAGTCGCGCAGCCATGTGGCGAACTCCGTCCGCCTGCTGCAGCTCCCCGGCAGCGTGCGCGAGCGCGTGCAGGACGGCACGCTCTCCGCCGGGCATGCGCGCGCCCTGCTGACCCATCCAGAACCGGAGAGCGCCGCCCGCGCCGTCATCGCCCAGGGCCTCAACGTGCGGCAGACGGAGGCGCTGGCCAGCCGGACGGTGCGCTCCGTCGACCGCACGCGTCGCGCCGCCGATCGCGGCATCGCCGTCGAGACGGAGGCGGTCGCGCGCGAGCTGTCCGACCAGGTCGGGCTGCGGGTGGAGGTGTCCCATAGCGGACGAGGCGGGACGGTCCGCATCCACTATCAGACGTTGGAGCAGCTCGACGGCCTCATTGCCCGCCTCAGCCGCTCGGGTTAGTTTTACCGCGATGCCGCCGCGCTCTGCCGGGCCATCTCCAGGACCAGCCGGCGTATCAGCAACGCGTCCTGCGCGCCGGTTTGCTTGCACGCGAGTTCCGTCCGGCGGACCGCCTGCATTGCGGCGGCGAGCCGAGCCAAAGTCCAAGTCTCGAGCGCTCGCTGGAACCCATTGACCCGGCGGAAGAACACCGGGGGCCGCATCGCCTTCACGGCGTCCGCGGCCGACAGCCCCGATTGCATGGACAGCCGCGCCGCCTGCAGGCGCCCGAGATGGGCCAGCAGCCCGCGGGCCGCAGCGACCGGAGCCAACCCTTCGGCCAAGGCGAGTTCGATGGAGATGTCCGCCGTCCGCACATCGCCCGACGTTGCCGCGAACATGGCGTCGTCGAAGGACGTGCCGGCCTGGTCGCCAACACACACCCGCGCCGCATCGAGGTCGAGGCTTCCATTCGGACCGGCATACAGGACCAGCTTATTCAGCTCGTTGCGCGTCGAGGCGCGGTCCGTCCCAAGGTGCTCCAGCAGCCATTGCAGCGCATCCGGCGTGATGCGGACCGAGGCCGCGGCGAGCGTGCCCTCGATCGTCTCGCGCAGCGCCCGGCCCTCCTCGGGGTAGCAGGCCAACGCCGCACCCGTCGGCATCCCCTCGACCAGGGCGCGCAGCTTGGAACGGCCCGGCAGGGCGCCAGCCTCCAGCACCACGAGCGAGTCGCCCCGGCCCTCCCCGATCTGGCGCACCGCGCCCGCCAGGCCGTCCGACGCATCGCGCACCCTGACGACCCTGCGGCCGCCCGTCATCGAGATCGCCTGCGCCTCCTCAGCCAGGCGGTCATGGTCCTCGCGCACGAGCCATGCCAGCCGGAACGGGTCGTCCCCCGGCCCGAGAACGGCCCGCGTGAGCTGATCGGCCCGGTGGCGGACCATCCCCTCGTCCTCGCCATGGAGCAGCACGATCCGGATTGCGCCGGGATCGGTCAGGAACGCCGCGACCCGGCGCGCCTCGACCTTCACGCGCCAGCGATCCCGGCCGAACTCAGGATACCGCCGCCCGGTTCGCGAAGAACGACGACAACTGCAGCGTGATCTGATCCGCCAGCGCCGACGTGATGCGCCGCGTTGCCGCGTCGTTCTCGAGCTCGAGCGCAAAGAATTGTTGGTTCAGCACGTTGTAGCCGTCCACGCTGCGCGCCGTCCCGTTCGCCACGACCGCACGCTCGATCGATAGCTCCCGCAGCGTCCAGCTCGCCGTGCCGATCAGGCGGACGCGGGTGGTCGAGTTGTCGCGCTGGATGCCGGTCGCCTCGGGCAGCAGCACGAGAAGCACGCCGAGCTCGTAGCGTTTCGCAATCCCGGTCCCCGCACCCTCGAACCGCTGCCGCAGGGCCTGGCGCATCGATTGGCCCGAACGGTCCGGCAGACGGGCGACGTAGATCGCGGCGAGCTCCGCTTGCGCGACGCTCAGGGCGCCGCCCGCACGGGGCGCATAGAGCGGGTGGAAGCCGCAGCCGGACAGCAGCGCGGCTGCCCCAGTCACCGCCCAGCGGCGTGGGACCGGAGCCATCCTAGCTTGCCACCACGAAGTTCACGATACGGTTCGGCACATGGATCCGCTTGACCACGCGCTTGCCCGCCAGCAGCCGCATGATGCCCGGCTCCGCCTCCGCTTCCGCTATCACCGCGTCCGCGGACGAGTCGGGCGGCATAGCCAGGGTCGCGCGGAGCTTGCCCATGACCTGGACCGCGATCGTCACCGTATCGGCCGCGACCAACGCCGGGTCGGCCTCCGGCCAGGCGAGCTCGGCGACGAGCGCCGCGTCGCCGGGCAGCAGCATGGCGTGCAGCTCCTCAGCCAGATGCGGCATGAACGGGCCGAGCAGACGGGCCATCGTCAGCACGGCCTCCCGCCGCGCCCAGCCCAGGCCCGAGTCGTCGCCCGCAGTGCGCTCAGCCTCGCCCAGGGCCGACGTAAGCTCATAGAGCCGGGCCACGGCCACGTTGAACGCGAACCCTTCCAGCGCATCTGTGACGGCGGCGATGCAGCGATGCGTCGCACGGCGGAGCGCCATCGCGGGCGGCCCGAAGCTCTCCGGCTGCGGCGTCTCGGGGCAGGCGGCCGCGACGGCATGGGCGGTGCGATACACCCGCTGCGTGAACCGGAACGCGCCGGACACCCCGGCCTCGGTCCACTCGATATCGCGCTCCGGCGGATTGTCGGACAGCACGTACCAGCGCGCCGTGTCGGCGCCGAACCGCGTCAGGATCGCGTCGGGCTCGACCGTGTTGTGACGGCTCTTGGACATCTTCTCGACGCGGCCGACCGTGACCGCCTCGCCGGTGCCGCGGTGCACGACGCTGCCATCCGGCCGGCGCTCGACGTCCTCCGGATACAGCCAGCTCCCGTCCGCGCCGCGGTAGCTCTCGTGCGTCACCATGCCCTGGGTGAACAGCGCCGCGAACGGCTCGTCCATGTCGAGGTAGCCCTCCGCCCGCATCGCGCGGGTGAAGAAGCGGGAGTAGAGCAGGTGCAGGATCGCGTGCTCGATGCCGCCGATATACTGGTCCACCGGCATCCAGTGGTCCACAGCAGGACGCAGCACTGGGACCTCGGCGTGGGGGCTGCAGAACCGGGCGAAGTACCAGGAGCTGTCCACGAAGGTGTCGAAGGTGTCGGTCTCACGCTGGGCCGGGCCGGCGCAGCGCGGGCAGGCCACGTATTTCCAGGTCGGGTGGTGATCGAGCGGGTTGCCCGGCCGGTCGAAGCTCACGTCCTCCGGCAGGCGGACCGGCAAGTCGGCCGCCGGCACGGGCACGACGCCGCAGGCCGCGCAGTGGATGATCGGGATCGGGCAGCCCCAGTAGCGCTGCCGGCTCACGCCCCAGTCGCGCAACCGCCAGTTCACGACGCCGCGCCCCGCATGCGCCTGCTCTAGCGCCTCGATGGCCGCCCGCTTGGCGGCTGCCGTGTCCATGCCGTTGAGGAACCCCGAGTTCATCACGGTGCCGGGGCCGACATACGCCGTGTCGGTGATGGCATGGGCTGCCTGGTCCTGACCCGGCGGCAGCACGACGGGCACGACCGGCAGGCCGTGTTTACGAGCGAAGTCGAGGTCGCGCTGGTCCTCGGACGGGCAGCCGAAGATCGCGCCGGCGCCGTATTCCATCAGCACGAAGTTCGCGATCCACACGGGGAAGGTCGCGTCGGGCAGGAAAGGGTGTGCGACGCGCAGCCCGGTGTCGTAGCCGCGCTTCTCCGCCGTCTCGATCGCGGCCTCGCTGGTGCCGAGCTGGCGGCACTCGGCGACGAACGCCGCGGCCGCCGGATCGCGCGCGGCGACTGCGGCGCTCACGGGGTGCTCGGGCGCCAAGGCGAGGAACGACATGCCGAACAGCGTGTCGGGCCGGGTCGTGAAGACCTCGATCTCGCTCGCTGCTTCGAGGGGCGTCGCGAGCGGGAAGCGCACGCGCGCGCCCTCGCTGCGGCCGATCCATTTGGCCTGCATGGTGCGCACGCGCTCGGGCCAGCGGTCCAGCCCGTCCAGCGCCGCCAGCAGCTCGGGCGCGTACTGGGTGATGCGCAGGAACCACTGGGCGAGCAGCCGCTTCTCGACCGGGGCGCCGGAGCGCCAGCCGCGGCCGTCGATCACCTGCTCGTTGGCGAGCACGGTGCCGTCCACCGGGTCCCAGTTGACCCAGCTCTCCTTGCGCTCCACCAGGCCACCGGCGAGCATGTCCAGGAACAGCCGCTGCTGCTGGCCGTAATACTCCGGGTCGCACGTCGCGAACTCGCGCGACCAGTCGAGCGACAGGCCCAGCCGCTGCAGCTCTGAGCGCATCGCATCGATGTTGGCCCGGGTCCATTCCGCAGGATGCACGCCTCGGTCCCGCGCCGCGTTCTCCGCCGGCAGGCCGAAGGCGTCCCAGCCCATGGGATGCAGGACGTCGAAACCTCGCGCCCGCTTGTAGCGGGCCACCACGTCGCCGAGCGCGTAGTTGCGCACGTGCCCCATGTGGATCTTGCCGCTGGGATACGGGAACATCTCCAGCACGTAGTATTTGGGCTTGTCGTCCCGCGGCACGTCCTCGGTGCGGAAGCAGTCGCGCTCGCGCCAGGCGCGCTGCCAACGGGGCTCGGCGGCGCGGAAGTCATAGACGGCGGGGTCGGGGCGGTCGTTCATCGGCGCGAGGTCATCCTGGGGGGTGCCCCTGTATCCCCGAGAACGGCGCGCCCAGCAACCCGGCCGCGCTCAGCTTCGGGGCGCGGTCAGCTCCGGGCGACTTGCGACCTCAGCTCCCGCGCGCGGGCCAGAACCTTGTTCTCGATCTCGCCCGTCGTGGTCGGGCTGACCGGGGCATCCACCCACTGCCCGCCCTGCAGGACCTGACGGAAGATGGAGATGCGCACGCCGTCGGCCCGCAACTGCCGGCCCAGGATGTAGCCGGTCGCCTTGAAGCGCTCGCCGGTGCTGGTCGGCGGCTGATACCAGTCGGTGATGATGACGCCGCCGAACGGGTCGGCAGAGGCCAGCGGCATGAACGCCAGCGTGTCCAGCGCCGCGCGCCACAGATAGGCGTTCACGCCCAATGCCGCGCCTTCCTCGGCCCGGCCAGCGTTCGCGCCCTTGCCGATGCCGAGCACCAGGCCCTGATCGCCGAACAGCCGGCCCTGCTCGCCGCCCTTGGTGCGGTAGTCCTGATATTCGTCCTCGGCCACGCCCTGGACGCTGGAACGGCTGCAGCCAGCGAGCGCCAGCGCAACGGCAAGGGCGGCTAAGGGGAGGAGCGTACGTGGGACCATGGGGCGCCTATGCAGAGAAGGCCCGCAGGAAGCGGGACGCCGCTGTCTAGCCTGCCCGGCGCCCATCGCCAAGTCCGGCCTCCACGTACGAAGAAGGGGTGGTGGTTGCCCACCGCCCCTCCGGGTCGTCAAGCCGTAGCGTCAGCTTACCACTGGAAGCTGATGCCGGTGCCGATGACCTGGCCGATGACCTTGTTGTGGGTCTGCGTGCCGCCCGTGGCGATGTTCGTAGCCGTCACGCCCTGGCCCGTCAGGAAGTCGAAGCCGTTCTGCTTGCGCTGATCCCAGAGATACGACGCGAAGACGGACACGCCCGGCGCCAGCGAGTAGGTAGCACCAGCCGCGATGCCCTGCTCGCGACGCTGACGGCCCAGGATGCCGTTCAGGTTGTCGCCCGCCGACTTGTAGTCGAGGTAATGGGCGCCGACGATCACCGGTCCGACCGTGTAGGACACGCCGACCAGCCAGGCCTCGCCGCTCGGCGCGCCTCGTGCGGGCAGGGCGAACGACCCGTTGAACCGGCCATACTGATACTTACCGCCGAAGCTCAGGCCGCCATAGGTGACAGCCGCGCCGAAGTCGCCGACCGAAAGGCCCTCGTAGTTGAGACGGTTGTTCGCATTGAAGGCAGGCACGAACGGGTTGCCGCTGTTGTCCTTGACGGACGCCGAGCCGATGTAGCCGCCTGTCGCGGCCACGCCGAAGCCGGCGAAGGTGCCGCGGTAGCGCAGCAAGGCGTCGACGAGGTTGCGGCGGCGCTGGCTCTCGGCGTTGGACGGCGAGGAGGAGAGGCGGTCGCAGCCCGGGCCGGCGCCGTTGCCGGCGTTCGCACCGGCCGCCCCGGTGAAGGCGCCGGCGGCGTTCACGAAGTTGGTGCCCTGGTTGCTGGCGCCGCCGCAATGGCTGGCCAGGCTGCCGTTGCCGGTGTTCGGCTCGTAGGCCACGCCGAAGTCGAACCCGAACAACTGCGGCGACAGATAGACGGCCTTCGAGGTCGTGTACAGGTTGCCGGTGTCGGCGAATGGCCAGGTGAGGGTCGCCCCGCTCGTCAGGAAGCCGGGCATGTCGCCGTTCCAGCCGCCGTCGTTGAAGTTCTCGAAATTGCCCGTCATGTAGAGGCTGCTCGGGCCGTCGATCATGCCGAAGCGGACCGTGCCGAGCTGCGGCGTGCCGAGGTAGCCCCAGGCGCGGCGGAAATACAGGCTGTTGCGCGCACGGTCCTGCTGCGAGATGGAGCCGAAGAGGCCGCCGCCGGCGCCGGAGGTGTTGTCCTGCCGGATTTCCAGGGCCGCGCCGTAGCGCAGGCCGTTCGCCGCCACGCCGTCGAAGCCCGGATACAGGCGGGAGTAGGTGCCGAACGTGTAGTTCGTTAGCTTGTTGGTGCCGTTCTGCGGCGTCAGGCCGTTCGCGCTGCCGGCCAGGTTGTTTTCCAGGTCGCGGTCATTGACGATCGCGGCGTAGAACCGGACGCGGCCGTTCAAGCGGACGGTGATCGTGCCTGGCGCAGGCGTCGCCGGCGCCTGGGCGTCGGCAATCGTTGCCGCTCCCATCGACGCACCCAGTGCGGCCACAGTGGCCAGCAGGAGCTTACGCATAGATTCCTCCTCAAAACGCCGATTGCCCGGCGGACATTCAGGCCCCGCCCCGTTCCCACCAGACACACGCGTCGCCGCGGCACATCCTGAACGGGCGGGGGCAGCCAGACCTGAGAGAGTATTGCCTCGCCCCCCGCGTTCCCGCAATCGACTCACAAGCGTCCCCATGGCAATCGCGAAACACTGTGGCGCCACGGCCACATGCCCCCTGCGCAAACCTGCCGTGGCAGGGCTTGACCAGAGGCCTGCCGGGGAACGAGCCTGCCCGCCATGCAGCCGCTCCCAGCCTTCACCGACATCGCCGGCGCCCTCGGCGCCGTCCGGGACCGCATCGCCGCGGCCGCTTTGCGGGCAGGCCGGCTGCCCTCGGACGTGACGCTCGTCGCCGTCTCCAAGACGCATCCGGCAGCCCTGGTCGCGGCTGCCCTGGCCGCCGGGCAGACGATTTTCGGCGAGAACCGCGTGCAGGAGGCCGTCGCCAAGTTCCCCGCTCTGCGCGAGTCGCATCCCGCGCTGCACCTGCACCTGATCGGCCCGTTGCAGACCAACAAGGCGCGGGAAGCCGTGCGCCTCGCCGACACGATCGAGACGCTCGACCGCCCCCGTCTCGCCGACGCGCTGCTCGACGCCATCGGCCGCGAGGGCCGCACGCCCCGGCTGCTCGTCCAGGTCAATGTCGGCGACGAGCCGCAGAAGGCCGGCATCCCCCGCGCGGACGCCGACGCCTTCATCGAGGACTGCCGCGCCCGGTTCGGACCGGCGCTGCGCGGCCTGATGTGCATCCCGCCCGCCGAGGGCGACCCGGCGCCACACTTCGCGTGGCTCGCCGCCTGCGCCGCGCATCACGGGCTGGCCCAGCTCAGCATGGGCATGTCCGGCGACTTCGAGACGGCCGTCGCGCACGGCGCCACCCATGTGCGGGTCGGCAGCGCGATCTTCGGCACGCGCCCGGCGCCCTGATCCGGCGTTACGCCTCGTGCCGGCCGGCATAGGAGCGGCTCAGGCCGTCGAGGACGAGATGCGGCGGGGCGCCATCCGCCATGGGCGGCCCTGTGGAACCCGGCCGCTGCTTGCGCATTGCAACCCGACGGGCCTATGCCTCGCGCTCCGCACGGCGCGGTGCGGGCAGCGACCTGGACACCCCTTCGCGCAGGACGAACCTCCGATGGCCTGCCTCCCCTGCCACCCCAAGCTGGCCGCTCGCTGGTCGATGGCCGCGGGCCGATGAGCGGCGCCATAGCGCAGGCAGCCCCGGCGCACCCGGCGCCGCCGTTGCGCGCCAGCCTGCTCCTGGCCGTGCTGGGCGTGGTGTACGGCGACATCGGGACCAGTCCGCTCTATGCGCTGAAGGCGAGCCTGCTGCACGTGACGCAGGGCGGCGTGCACGAGGCCGAGGTGCTCGGCGTCCTGTCGCTGATGTTCTGGTCGCTGATCCTGGTGGTCACGGTCAAGTACGTGCTGCTGATCCTGCGGGCGGACAACAATGGCGAGGGCGGCATCCTAGCGCTGATGGCGCTGGCCCAGCGCAACGTCAAGAGTCTCCGGTTCCGGACCACCCTGGGGCTCGTGGGCATCGCCGGGGCCTGCCTGTTCTTCGGGGACGGCGCGATCACGCCGGCCATCTCGGTGCTTTCGGCGGTTGAGGGCCTGCAGGTCGTCTATCCCAACCTGGAGCATTTCGTGCTGCCGATCTCGGTGCTGGTCATCGCGGGCCTGTTCGCGGTCCAAGCCTACGGCACGGCCAGCATCGGCCGCGTGTTCGGCCCGGTCATGCTCCTGTGGTTCCTGGCGCTGGGCTTGCTCGGCGTGTTCGAGATCGCCCGGTATCCCGCCGTGCTGGCCGCGCTATCGCCGCTGCATGCCGCGAGCTTCTGCATGAGGCATGGCTGGCTCGCCTTCGTGACCCTCGGCTCGGTGGTGCTCACCGTCACGGGAGCGGAGGCGCTCTATGCCGACATGGGGCATTTCGGGGCGCGCCCGATCCGGCTGGCGTGGCTGTTCTTCGTGCTGCCCAGCCTCGCGCTGAACTACCTCGGACAGGGCGCGCTCGTCCTCAACGACCCGGCGACGCTCGGCAGCCCCTTCTTCCTGCTGTGTCCCGAGCCGTTGCGCCTGGCCCTGGTGGTGCTGGCCACGTTCGCGACGGTGATCGCGAGCCAGGCCATGATCTCCGGCGCGTACTCCGTCGCGCGCCAGTGCATGCAGATGGCGTTCCTGCCGCGCATGACGGTGCGGCATACGAGCCAGACGGAGGAAGGGCAGATCTACCTGCCCCAGGTCAACGCGTGCCTGCTGGTCGCCGTCCTCGTCCTGGTGCTCTCCTTCCGCACCAGCGAAGGGCTGGCGTCGGCCTACGGCATCGCCGTCACCGGCACCTTCCTGTGCACCAGCGTGCTGGCGGTCGTGGTGTTCCGGAGGCAGTTCGGGTGGTCGCGCCTGCTGGCGGGCGCCGTCTTCGGGACGTTCTTCATCATCGACGGGCTGTTCTTCGCCGCCAATGCGCTGAAGATTCCCGATGGCGGCTGGGTGCCGCTGCTGCTCGGCATCGCGCTGATGGCCATGATGACGTCCTGGCATCGCGGCCGCGACCTGCTGCTGGCCCGCTGGAGGCAGGACAGCCTTCCGCTCGCGCCCTTCCTCGCCCGGCTCCCGCAGTCCCGCACCGTCCGCGTGCCTGGCCAGGCGGTCTTCCTGACCGGCAACCCCGACTACGTGCCCGCGGCCCTGCTGCACAACCTCAAGCACAACAAGGTGCTGCACGAGCGGGTGCTGTTCGTGACCGTGGAGAACCTGGACGTGCCCGAGGCCGGGCCGGACAGCCGGGCCGAGGTCACTGAGCTTGCACCCGGCGTGCACCGGGTGATCCTGCGCTACGGCTTCATGGAGAGCCCGAACATCCCCAAGGCGCTCGAAGGGCTACGCGGGAGCGGCGTGCATTACGAGCCGATGCAGGCCAGCTTCTTCCTGAGCCGCGAGGTCCTGGTCAGCGCGATGGTGCCCAAGCTGCCGATGTGGCGGCTCTATCTGTTCCTGTTCATGGCCCGCAACGCCGTGCCCGCGACCGAATTCTTCCGCATCCCCAGCGACCGCGTGGTGGAGCTTGGGGTGCGCGTGGCGCTCTGATCGGAGGCCGCCGGGTCAGCGCGGGCAAACTCCGGGGCGCCTGGCGGCGTTTGAGTGCGGCGGCGTGGTTTCATGCGCCCGACTTCGACCAAGGCAGGGGGCATGACGAAGTTGACGATGGTGCTGGCGCAGGGGCCCAATCTGCCCGAGGGCGACTTGCAGGACCGGCTGACCGTCCACCTCTGCTTGACGTCGCAGGGCCAGATCGACCTGCACTCCTACGAGACCGGACCGGCGCCTTGGCTTGCCATCCGCGAGCGGCCCGGCCACGAGCCGCGCCGCTCGGAGGTGATCCGGCTGGACGAGGGCTGGGCGCTGCAGAGCCTGCGCGGAGACGATGACCCGCTGTGGACGTTCGAGGGCCACGTGTTCCGCCCTGGCGAGCTGGTCCGCCTGGGCCGGCCGGATGGGAGGGAGTTTCTGTTCCGCATCGTCGCAGTCGATCCGGACTGAATGCGTCAAAGCGGTTTCACCCTGACTGGACGTGCTCTTGCGTTCAGTCAGGGTGAGTAGCCGCGTGAAACGAAGGCTAGCGCGCAGCCTGCTCCAGCACGCGCCGGAACAGGGCGAGCTGCCCCTCGCTCGTCGCCTCCCAGCCGAACCCTTCGGCATAGGCCCGCGTCTCCGCCCGGGATGGGGGCTTCGCCATGAGGTCCTGCACGCCCTGTGCTACGCCCTCGGCCGTGTTGGCCGGCATGATGACCCCGGCCGCACGCGACTGGACCACTTCGGGATTGCCCGGGATCGGGCTCGCGACCACGGGCGTCCCGCACGCCATGGCTTCGAGCAGCACGTTGGCCCAGCCTTCCCGGCTCGATGCGAGCACGAGCGCGTCGGCCGCCGTGTAGATCTCCGGGAGCTCCCCGTGCGGGCGGCTGCCGAGCAGGGCCACGCGGTCCGCAACGCCCAGCTCGGCCGCGAGCGCCAGGAGACGGCCCCGCTCCGGTCCGTCGCCGACGATCAGCAGCCGCCAGCCGGGCAGGTGCGCCATGGCCGCGACCACGCGGTGGTGGCCCTTGCGTTCGACGAGGTGGCCGACCGAGAGCAGCGTCGGTCCGTCCAGGCCCAGCCGCGCCCGCGCCTGCCCGCGGTCCAGCGGGCGGAAGGCGTGCAGGTCCACGCCGTTGCGCAGCACCGTAACCTTCCCGGGCGGCGCGCCGAGGCCCAGCAGCGCGTCGCGCAGGCCGGCGCTGACCGTGATCATCGCATCGGCGTCGCGCATGGCGCGCAGGATCAATCGGCGGGGCACGGCGTAGTCCGGCAGTTGCGTCACATCGGAGCCGCGGGCGGTCACCACCACCGGGACTCCGAACTGCCGGCCGAGCCAGGTCGCGACCACGCCGTCGGGGTAGAAGTAATGCGCGTCGATCAGGTCGAACACGAGGCCCTGGGCCTGCAGGCGCGCGATGGCGCGGCGCGCCGCGAGGAACAGCGTGAACGGCGCCGCCGACATGCCGACCTTGGGCAGCACGACGTAGCGGGGATGATGCACCTCCAGGCCGTGCCGCATCTCCTGCTGCGGCACGGCTGCGTGGCGCGCCCAGGCGCCGAAGCGCGGATCGCGGCTTGGGAACCAGGGCACGGGCGCCACCACGGTGCTCGCGGCCTCGCGCGTGCCGACGAGGTTGCGAAGCCGGTTCTCGACGAAGACGCCGTGGTTCGGCTGGGCGCCGTTGGGATAGAGCGTCGTGAACGTCAGCAGCCGGACAGGCCGGCTGCCTAGGGCGCCTCGCATCCCGGCTGGGGTGCTGAACGCCCTAGGTGTCGCTGGGGAAGCAGCTTCACGCCGGAGGCTTGGGTCGCTGCCGCGTCCCAGCCGGCCCGCGCCCTGCTCCATAGCCCGGTCAGCGCTGTCCTTGAAGTTGTTGCAGCAATTGGCGCGCCGCCGGCTTGTCTTCGAACTCCGCAGGGGCATTGACGATCGGCCCCAGCACCCGCACGGCCTCGTCGCGCTGGCCGGTCCCGCTCAGCGCCTGGGCCAGGTGGAACTGGACCGTGGGATCGTTGGCGCGGGCGGTGCCGGCCTGGCGCAGCAGGGGCAGCCCGGCCGCCGCGTCGCCTTGCGCCGTCATGATCCAACCCAGCGTGTCCGCCGTCTCCGAGCTGGGGGCGAGCAGGTAGGCGCGCTGGGCCATCGCCCGGGCACGCGGGTCGCCGCGAAGCTGCAGCACCCAGGCGAGGTTGTTGAGCGCTACCGGGTCGTTCGGCCGCTTCGCGAGCACGATCTGCAGGTTGCGCTCCGCCTCCTGCGGGCGCTTTGCCGCGATGTCGAACGTGGCGAGCACCTGCGCCGCGTCGGCGTCCTCGGGGTTCTGCGCCAGCCAGGTGCGAAGCTGCTGAGCGGCCTGGTCCGGTGCGCCCGCCGAGTTGAGCGCGTTGGCGGAGCGCAAGGCGAGCGCCGCTGAGGGGTTCGCCTTCATCTCCGCCGCGTAGGCCGCCGCCGCGTCGCTGAACCGCCGCTGAGCCATGTAGGCGTCGCCGCGCAGGACGGCCGCGACCGGCATGTTGGCAGGGTCGCGCTTGAGCTGGTCAGCGGCCGCCAGCGCGGCGTTGATCCCGCCGGCGCGCTGCTCGATCGCGACGAGGGCCTGCATGATGCCAAGATTGCCCGGCGAGGCGCGCAACCCGTCGCGGAGCGTCGTGCGCGCCTGGTCGAGCTCGTTGTCCTCGAGGTACAGGGTCAGCAGCCGTTGGCGGGCATCGAGGTCGCCGGGGTTGGCGGTCAGGATCTGCCGGTACGTCTCCTTCGCATCTGTCTTCAGGCCGACCGCGACCTGCGCGCGGGCGCGGGCGCCGACCAGCGCCGGCGGCGGGGTGGCTCCGCGGATCGACTGGTCCAGCAAGGTCAGCGCCTTGCGCGGGTCGCCCGACCGCACGTACAGGTCCGCCAGCACGGCGGTGAAGCCGATATTCGCGGGCGCCGCGGCCCGCGCGGCCTCGACGACCGCCACGGCGCGGCCGATCCGGTTGTCCTGCAGCAGCACGCCGACCAGCGCCGACAACGCTTGCTCGTTCGTGGGATCAGCCGCCAGCATGTCGGTGAGGATCCGCTCCCCGTCTGCCGTGCGGCCCTGCAGCAACTGCAGGCGCGCGAGGTTCAGCTTGGCCGCGCTCGACGCGGGGAACGCCTTCGCCACGGCGGCGAACTGCTCCCGGGCGCCATCGAAATCGAGCTGCGCCATGCGCAGCATGCCTGTCAGGTTGCCGACCGCCTCGGTCTCGCCCGCCTGCTGGCGCAGCCGGTCTAGCGCCGTCTTGGCCCGCTCGATATCCCCTGCCGCCAGGGCCGCCACGACGAGGTTCTCCGCTGCGCTGGCCTGGGTCGGCGACAGCTCGAGCGAGCGCTCGAGCGCCCCGGTGGCGCCCGACGCGTCGCCCATCTGCAGGCGCGACGAGGCGAGGCGGGTCAGGATATCGGCGTTCTCGGGCGCCAGGGCAGCGGCGCGCTGGAAGCTCTGCACGGCTTGGTCGGCCCGGCCGGATTGCGCCTGAGCGCGTCCCATCAGGTCGAGTATGTCCGCGTCCGCCTGTCCGGCCGCGGCGGCGCGGCTCAGGTCGGCCAACGCCTTGTCCACGCGCCCGCCCGCCAGGTCGATGCGGGCCAGCAGCTTCACGCCCTCCATGTCGTTCGGCGAGCGGGCGACATGGCGTGCAGCAGCCTCGGCGGCCTGCTCGGATTGCCCCAGGTTGAACTTGACGATGGCCTGGATCATGTAGCCGCGGGGGAAGCGGGGCAGCATGTCCCGGAGCTTCACCAGCTCCTGGTCGGCAGCTTGGTAATCAGCGGCGCGCGTCAGCAGCACGGCCCTGAGATAGGTGCCTGCGGCGCTGCGCGGCTCGGCTGCCAGCGCTGCGTCCACGTCGGCCTTGGCCTTGGCGTCCTCGCCCATGGCGATCAGCACGTTGGCCCGCTCCAGCCGCGGCACCGCATTGCCGCCCGACCGCTCGACGGCCGTGTTCAGCGCCGCGAGCGCCGCCGCGCGATTGCCCTGGGAATTCAGCAGCTGGCCCTTCAGCAGCAGGGCGTCGGCCCGCTTGCCATCCAGCGCGAGCGTGCGATCGACCTTGCGTCCTGCGGTCGCGAAGTCCTGTTCCTTCACCGCGAGCCGGGCGGCCGCGAGCGGCGCGTCGGGCAATTGCGGCGCGATCCGCTCGGCCTCGGCGAACGAGGCCTTGGCAGCGTCGTTGTCGTCGAGGCCGATCTGCGCGATGCCGCGCATCACCAGGATGGTCGCGATCTGCGTAGGCTCGCCGCCCTCGGGCGGGAACTCGTCCAGCAGGGGACGCAGCTTGCCTTGGGCCAGGTAGGCCTGCGCCAGCGGCTGGCGCACGCTCAGCCGGTCCTGCCCCAGGTCGCGCGCCAGCTTGAGCTGGCGCTCGGCCGCCACGGCGTCGCCGAGCTGAAGCTGCACGATGCCGAGCTGGAACTGGGCCTCGCGGCTGTTGGGGTTCTGCTTGACGGCGTTCCGCAGCTCGATCTGCGCGGTGCGCAGGTCGCCCTTCTCGAGTGCTGCGCGCGCCTGCGCCATCGGGTCCTGCGTGCGCCCGAAGACGAACCAACCGCCTCCGGCTGCGGCGAGGCCGACCAGGAGGAGACAGACGATGAGGATGGTGCGCTTCATCAGGGATCAGCTCATGTTCCGAAGGGGCGCGTCGGCGCCGAGGTCGGATTCCTCGACGGACTTGGAGGGCTCGGGTGCGAGGCCGTGCGCATCGAGCAATGAATACAGCGTCGGCCGGCTGATGCCGAGAAGTTTCGCAGCCGTGGCGAGCACGCCGCTGCTGCGGGCCAGCGCCCGCTGGATCACCTCGCGCTCGGCCCGCATGCGTGCGGCGCGCAGGTCGTAGGCGGCCACGTCCTCCTCCTCGACCGACAGCTCCAGGTCGGCGGCGGAGATCATGCGCGTGTCGCTCATCACCACGGCGCGTTTCATCCGGTTCTCCAGCTCGCGCACGTTGCCGGGCCAGGAATGGGCATTCATGGCGGCGACCGCGTCGTCGGTGAAGCTTCGTATGCTGCGGTTAAATTCCCGGTTAAAGCGGTTGAGGAAATACCGCGCGAGCAGCACCGCGTCGCCGGACCGGTCGCGCAGCGGCGGGATGCGGATGGTGACGGGGTTGAGCCGGTAGAGCAGGTCGCCGCGGAACCGGCCGTCCTCGACCTGGCCCGAGAGGTTCTGGTTGGTGGCCGAGACCACCCGCACGTCCACCTGGATGGGGGTGCGGCCGCCGATCCGCTCCACCACCTGGTCCTGCAGGAATCGCAGCAGCTTGACCTGCAGCGGGTGCGGCAGGTCGCCGATCTCGTCCAGGAACAGGGTGCCGCGGTTGGCGACCTCGATCTTGCCGATGGTCTGCTTGATCGCCCCGGTGAAGGCGCCCCGCTCGTGGCCGAACAGCTCGCTCTCCAGCAGGGTCTCGGGGATCGCGCCGCAGTTGAGGGCTACGAACGGCTTGCCCGCGCGGGGCCCGAGGTCGTGCAGCGCGCGGGCGAGCGCCTCCTTGCCGGTGCCGCTCTCGCCGAGCAGCAGGACGGTCACGTTGGCGCCGGCCAGCTTCTCCACGTCGCGGCAGACCTTCAGCATGCTGTCCGCGTTGGTCACGATGCGCTTGATGGGCGAGGGCGCCGGGCTCTCCGCCAGGCGGCGGTTCTCGTCCTCCAGCTCGCTGAGCCGTAGGCTGCGCTCCACGATGGTGTGCAGCACCTGGATGTCGATCGGCTTCTCGCAGAAGTCGTAGGCGCCCGCGGCGATGGCGCGCAGCGCATGGGTGCGGTCGCCATGGCTGGTGGCGACGATCACCTTGATCTCGGGGTTCTGCCGCGACAGGCCGTCCAGCGTCGCGAAGCCCTCGCTCACCCCGTCCGGATCGGGCGGCAGGCCGAGATCCATGATGGCGGCGTCGGGCCGCTCCTTCTGCGCGATGGCCAGCGCCTGGGGCCTCGTGTGGGCGAACAGCACCTCGCAGGCGGGGAACGCCCAGCGATACTGGCCGCAGAGGCCGAGGTCGTCCTCGATGATGAGCAGCTTGGGTTTGGTCATGAGGGTCATTCTAGCGCAACACTAGGCCGGCTGCATCGCGGGCGCATCGGCGCGCGCCAGCAGCAGGTGCACCGTCGTGCCGGCGCCGGGCTGACTGGTCACGAGCAGGTCGCCGCCCGCCTCGCGCATCAGCTCGCGCGCCTGGAACGCGCCGATGCCGGTGCCCTCCCGCTTGCTGGTGGCGAAGGGACGGAACAACTGGTCGCGGATGAACTCGGCCGACATGCCTGGGCCTCCGTCGGTGATGTCGATGACTACCCGGCGCGCCTCATGGCGGATGCGCAGGCGCACCGGGGCGGCGCCCCCCGCCTCGGCGGCGTTGTTGAGCAGATGGGTCACCACGGTATCGAACGCCTCGGGGCTCATGGCGACCGCGCCGGTGGAGCCGTCGTGCTCCAGGGCGAACGCGGCCGGGCGCAGGCGGCGGAATGCCGCCACGATCGCCTCCAGCCGCGGCAGGGGCGCGAGCGCTGCCAGGGCGATGTCGGCGCCCGGCGTCTCGAGCCGCTTGATGAGGTAGCTGATCTTCTGCACGGACGAGCGGACCGTGCCCAGCATGTCCCGCTGGAACTCGGGGTTCTGCATGTGGCTCTCCGCGTTGGACAGCAGCAGCGAGAGCTGGCTCGACACGTTCTTGATGTCGTGCGCCACGAAGGCGAACCGCTTGCCGTAATCGTGCAGCTGGCGCGTCTGCATCATCACCTGGGTCGCGCGCTGCTCGGCCAGGAAGCCCGCGACCTCGCGCCCGACGATCCGCAGCAGCTCGAACACTTCCTGGTCCAGCCGGAACGGCGCGCGCGGCGGGGCCGCCAGGATGAAGCCCATCAGCCGGCCCTGGTGCGCCAGCGGGACAGCCAGCCAGACGCGGCCGATGCCGTCCAGCGGCGGCAGCGCCTGCAGCTCCGAATCCACCTCCACGATCCAGTCGCCGCCGCGGAACTGCAGCACCAGCGGGTGGTCGGCCGCAATCGGCGTCGAGACCGCCGGCATGTTCCAGGCGCCGGTCCACTGGAACGCGTTCTCGCCGGCGTCGCGCAGGAAGAGCAGCCCGGCCGGGCAGTCCACCACGTCGGCCACGGCGCGAATGACGCGGGCGTGCAGCGCCGTGGTGGAGCTGCCGTCCTCGCCCGAGAGCGTCTCGATGCAGCGCAGCCACTCGCGCCGGTAGTCGTAGCGCTGGGCGAAGAAGTGCTCGACGAAGAGCCCGCGCATGCGCGAGCGCGCGGAGCCGGAGGTGAGGACGACGCCGAGCGCGATCACGCCCGCGAACACGAGGCTCGTCTCGGCCACCCGGCCCCAGTCGCCGCCGAACTGGCGGAACACCTCGCCCGCGGCCGCGAGGCCCAGGATGAAGATGCCGCTGAGCACCAGCGTCGCGCTGCGGAACACGGCGGTGCGGGACACGTGGATCTCGACGTTCCAGCGCCGGTCGCGCGAGGCCGCCATGGCCAGCAGCGGCGCCACGATGGCGGTCGCGACCGCGCGCGCGTCAAACAGCGCGAGCGACGCATGCCGGAACAGGACCGCATCGGCGCAGAGCAGGATATCGAACCCGGCCAGCGCGCCTAATGCTACGCAGGGCAGCGCCACGTGCCACCGGGCATGGGCCGGCGTATTGAGATAGAGGTTCTCGATCAGCAGGAGCTGACAGATCGCGAGGCCCATCCGGGCGGCGATGCCGAAGGACCAGAGCGAGACCGGCGCCCCGCCGCCGCCCCATTCGAGCAGCGAGCCCACGGCGATGACGAGCAGCGCGATGAAGCCCATGGTCCGGAACGCGACCCCGGCCTGGCCGCCCTCCGGCACCGAGCGGCGGTACAGGTGGAGGATGAAGCCGTACCAGCACAGCGCGCGCGCCAGGTCGAGGCTGCCGGCGACGCCGTTGAGCTGCATGTCGCCCATGATGGCCGCCCAGGCCGCCCAGGCCGCCGTAACGATGCAGCACCCTGCGAGCAGCCAGCCTGTCCGCCCGAGCCGGGCCTGGAACAGCACCAGCGCGGCCAGCAGCCCATAGACGGCGGCGCACACGCCATAGAGAGCGGTCGCCATCACGGCCGGTCAGCGATAGTTGGACAGGATGGGATGCATCGCTAGCGAGCGCCTTCCTGGAACAGGATGACCCGGACCGTCGCGATCAGGATCAGCAGATCGAGCAGCAGCGACCGGTGCTTCACGTAATACAGGTCGTAGGACAGCTTGACGCGCGCGTCCTCGATGGAGGCGCCGTAGGGGAAATTGACTTGCGCCCACCCGGTCAGCCCCGGCTTGACGCAGGCGCGGTCGCGGTAGTGCGGCACAACCTCCGAAAGCTTCTCGACGAAGTGCGGGCGCTCCGGCCGCGGGCCGATGAAGCTCATCTGCCCGCGCAGCACGTTGACCAATTGCGGCAGCTCGTCGATGCGGGTGCGCCGGAGGAAGGAGCCGATCCGCGTGACGCGGGGATCGGACTGGCTCGCCCAGGCCGGGCCGCGCGACTCGGCGTCGAGCCGCATGCTGCGGAACTTGAACAGGGTGAAGGGGCATCCGTGCAGGCCCACCCGCTCCTGGCGGTAGAGCACGGGGCCGGGGCTGTCGAGGCGGATGAGCAGCGCGGTCAGCAGCATCAGAGGCAGCGTCACGATCAGGAAGCCGAGGCTGATCAGCACGTCGCCGAGCCGGTTGACCCGGTCCTGCAGCGGCGTCGGGCTGATGGGGCCGCGCCAGTCCGCGCCCACGATGTCGATGTTGATGCGCCGGAGCCGGCTCTCCCAGAAATCGGGCTCGCTGTGCAGGCGGATGCCGGCCGCCCGGGAGCGCTGCAGGTCCGCGGAGGCCGGCGGAGCGCCTTCGCGGGAGGCGAGGACCACGTCCTTGACGCCGGACCGGCGCAGCGCGGCGTAATCCAGGCCCGCGGCGCCGGACGGCTGCACGCTCGCGACATCGAGGAAGCCCTTGCGATGGGACCGGACCGCCGCGGTCGTGCCGATAGCGTCCTCGGGATGGCCGACGACCAGGACGCGGCGGACGAACACGTCCCGGCGCATGGCGATCCGGAATACGAGCCGCGTGGCGGAGAGCAGCAGGATCCACGCGGCGCAGATCTTGAGCGGCCACATCGCGGTGGATTCGAGCAGGGCGCCGGCATCGACGCCAAGCGCGCGGCCGACGACCCAGACGACGGGCAGGGCCAGCAGGCCGGCGAGCCCCGCGTTGAGCAGGAGCTGCCTCGTCTTGAGGAAGACCTCCGGGCGGTAGAGGCCGATCGCGAACGCCGTGGCCCCGATCGTCACGGACAGCACGAGAGCGCTGTTCATCGCCTTCGTCTGGAGCAGCAGGGACGACCCGCCTGATGGGATGCCGGCAGACATCAGGACGTAGATCAGTACGGAGAGGAGCGTGACCTCAAGCAGCCAGAGGCACAGCATTTCGGGCGCGACGTGATGTCCGAAGAACCTGATCATTGAACCCTCTTCGGCAAGCATGCCTGATTACCGCAACGCCCGTTCAGCCTGGAAGCGCACCCTGCACCGCTGGGAGGCGCACGCCCGGACCCTACACTATCAGCCGTTCTCATTCCGCAACAGACCACGGCGCAACCGTTCTTTCTTTAGCGTGTGCGGATGCCTGAAATATGGCGCAATCGGAGACAAATGGCTTGTAAAAACATTTTTACCGGACGCTTAAGGTTTGCGGGTCATGCTCGCCTTCCGATGCACGCGTAGGTTGGGTGGCTGTTGCTAAGGAGGTAATGACATGCGGGATATTCCCCCCGAGACCCTAAGATTCCATTATCGGCTCGATGGGCCGCAGCGGATGCGGCAGAGGGCGGGCGCCGGGCCGGCCGTTCGAGGCCGGGTCAGCCTGCGGCTTCACAACGGCTCGCGGCCTGATCGGATGCACCGTGCTGGCCGGTTGGCACGAGCGGCTTCCCCATCGCCGCGCGAGAGGCTAAGTCAGATCCCGGTCGCGGCCGCGGCTGTCCGACACGGCCCGGTCCTGGCCGTCCGCTCAGGGGCGAGGTGTCTGTTGGCTGCTGCGATGACGAGGCGCCAGCATGGCGTTCGATAGCCCAGCCGCCTTCTGCCTGCGAATCGGCGCCGTAATGGAGCGCTGCGAGGCAGGGGCGGCGACGCCTGAAGCGACGCGTGCGCATCGCCGCCTTGTCCGGTATGGTCGGGGCAGCATGCCGAGGGGGAACCGTGGCTAAACACAGCATGGCTTCATCCATGACGCAGGCGAGTGCTGCGGCCGAATCACATGAGCCCCGCGCGGCCAGGGCACTCAATGAACGGGACGTCGCATGACGGTACCTTCTCGATCCGACCATCTCATCGAGCGCGCCGCAGCACGCCTGTTGGCGGGCACCCTCGCACCGCCGGAGCAGCCCGGCGCCGTCCCGGATTACGTGGCGGGACCGGTGCCGCTTCCCGGCGCAGGTCCCGCTGCCAGCCCAGCCGCCGCCAGCACGCGGAATGACGGCGGCGATGCAAGGGACG
>JBBSIT010000002.1:0-25892 GCA_038231995.1 Acetobacterales bacterium
ACCAAGATCGCCCCGCTCTGCCGCGAGCTCGGCATCAGCCGGCAGACGCTCTATCGCCACGTCAGCCCGGACGGCACCCTGCGCGAGCACGGCGCCAAGCTGCTCGGCCATCTGACATGACCGAGTCTACCGAGGTCGCGAGGTCGTCGAAGCTACCCGCGATTGCCTTGTCATCGCCATCGCCTGACCAGGGAATACGATCATTTAGCGATCAAGAAAGCCGATCAGATAGCGTTGGAGATGACACCGCAGCGCCACCCGCTCTGCGGGGCGTTGGTGCCGATACCAGCGTGGGTCAGATGATACACTTCTCGGCAGTTCGTGCTCAAGAGTGCAGAGCTGTCGCGGCTGAGCCGATCCAGCTTTTGCTCGCCCCTGCGGAATGCGATGGCTGGGGGCAGCATTGTGCTTGAACGGTATGGGAGGAAGATAACCGCGCGAGCCCCGCTCAACCGCCAAGCCAGATCATAAATCTACCGCTGTACCACTACCCATAACCTGCCGTAGCGCGCTGGCTAGCGACGCGGCGATGCTGATCCATCGTATGGCGTGCTCGACCGTCTCGGCCTGGAACGCGACACTGACTGGAGCGATACGCTGGGCGGCAGGTACGATGCTGACCAGGTCCGCCAACGCTGAGGAGGTCAGGTCCAGCTCCAGCCTGCACGGGACCGGGATACAGAATGGCGCAATCCCCTTGGCGTTTCGCACGGCGCGTTCAGCCGTGGAACGGATGCACTCGCGCCCGGAGCGGGGACATTGACCGCGCCGCGCGCTGGCCCAGGGCGTGCTTCACCACCGCGACTTCGGCGCCCGGGAACAGGGGACCGCACTGTGCCGCCATTGCGTCATCTCCGGACAGCATGATCACCGGGACGCCCAGGCTGCCGGCATAGGCGCCGTACAGCGTCGCCTCGGCGCAGTCCTGCCCATTCAGCCGGATGGCCCGGAAGGCCAGGCTGCTGACGGTATGGGACAGCACACCCGGCTGTCCGGCGCCGGAGTGGTAGCCGAGGCAGAGCACCCCGGCATGGTCGGCCATCAGGCCGGCGAACATGCTCATCGGTTTCGGCTGGCCCAGGATCAGCTCGGCACGCGGGTCCAGCAGGTCGGGCAGCAGGTTCAGCTTGGGGCCATGGGCGTCGTTGACGACGACCTCGCTCGCGCCGCCGGCGAATGCGCCATCGATCGCGGCGCTGCATTCCTCGGTCATCAGCCGGCGGGCGCGCTCGTATTCCGGGTTTCCCGGCTGTCCCTGCTGCGGCACGACGACGCCGGCCACGCCCTCGATGTCGGATGAGATGTAGATCTTCATGCAATGTCTTCCGCACGGTGGCACGCGACCAGTGATGCATCGACCTGGCGCAGCGCTGGCAGGGCATTGCGGCACGCCTGCACGGCGTGCAGGCAGCGCGTGTGATAGGGGCAGCCGGACGGCGGATCGAGAGGCGAGGGTGGCTCCCCGCGCACCGGCTCCTCAGCACCTGGCGGGCGCTGTACGCCCGGGGTCGCTGCGAGCAGGGCGCGCGTGTAGGGATGGCGCGGCCGGCCGAACAGCGCGTTGCGCGGCGCCTGCTCCACGATGCGGCCAAGATACATCACCGCCACCTCGTCCGCGACGTGGCGCACGACGCCCAGATCGTGGCTGATCAGCACGTAGGCCAGGCCGAACCCGTCCTGCAGGTCCATTAGCAGGTTCAGCACCTGCGCGCGCACCGACACGTCCAGCGCGGAGACCGGCTCGTCCGCCACCACCAGGCGCGGCCGCAGCATCAGCGCGCGGGCGATGGCGATGCGCTGCCGCTGCCCGCCGGAGAACATGTGCGGGTAGCGCTCGGCCTGGTCCGGCCGGAGCCCGACCCGCGCCATCATGTCCAGCACGGCCGCCCGGCGATCGGCGCGGGACAGCTCGCCGGCCACGACCAGCGGCTCATCCAGGATGCCCGCCACGGTCCGGCGCGGGTTCAACGAGCCGAACGGGTTCTGGAACACCATCTGGACCGATCGCCGCAGCGCCCGCTTCTCGTCGCCCTGCACGGCGGCGGCGTCGGCGTCGCCGATGCGGATGGTCCCACTGGTCGGTGTGTCCAGCAGGGCGAGCATGCGCGCCAGGGTGGACTTGCCGCAGCCGCTCTCCCCGACCACGGCCAGGGTGCGGCCGGCCTGCAGCGCCAGCGACACGCCGTCCACCGCCCGCAGCGCCGCCGGCTTGCGCCACAGGCCCCGCCGGACACGGTAAGTCCGGCGCAGGTCCGTCACGTCCAGCACGGGCGAGTCCAAGACGGAGCCGGGCTGCCCGGCGGTCACGGCAGCGCCGGCACTGGCTGACCGGAGGCGTCCAGCGGAAACAGGCAGCGCGCGGTCCCGCCGGGGACCGGGATCGGCGGGGGTACGTGGCTTCGGCACACCGGCTGCACGTTGCGGCAGCGCGGCGCGAACACACAGCCCGGCGGTCGGTCGGCGGGATGCGGGACCACACCCGGTATGGTGGCGAGCCTCGAGCGCACCGGCGCGCGCTCCGGCAGGGCGCCCAGCAGCGCCGCGGTGTAGGGATGGGACGGCGCGGACAGCGCCGCGGCGACCGGGCGCGCCTCGACGCACTCGCCGGCGTACATGACCTGCAGCCGATGCGCGGTGTCGGACACCACGGCGATGTCGTGGGTGATCAGGATCAGCGCCATGCCATGCTGCCGCTGCAGCCCCGCCAGCAGGTCCAGGATCTGCTTCTGGATCGTCACGTCCAGCGCCGTCGTCGGCTCGTCGGCGATCAGCAGGCGCGGGTTGCAGGCGATCGCCATGGCGATCATCACCCGCTGGCACATCCCGCCGGAGAGCTGGTGCGGATAGGCGGACAGGCGGCTCTCCGGCGCGGGGATACCGACCTGACGCAGCAGCTCGACCGCGCGGGCGCGGCGTTCGGCGCGGCCCAGGGGCAGGTGCGCGGCCATCGCCTCCATGATCTGCCAGCCGATCGTGAAGCATGGGTTCAGGCTGCTCATCGGCTCCTGGAACACCATGGCCATCGCGGCGCCGACCAGGCGGCGGCGGGCCCGGGGCGACAAGCGCAGAAGGTCCACGCCGTCGAACATCAGCCGGTCGGCGGACACCCGGCCCGGCCGGCGGATCAGCCCCATCACCGCCAGCATCGCCACCGACTTGCCGGACCCGGATTCACCGACCAGGCCCAGCACCTCCCCCGGCTCCACGTCCAGGTCCAGCCTGTCCACAGCATAGGCCGGGCCGCGGTCCGTCTGGAACGCCACGCACAGGTTGCGCACCTCCAGCAGCTTCATCAGCGCTTCAACCGCGGGTCCAGCGCGTCGCGCAGCCCGTCGCCCATCAGGTTGAAGCCCAGCACCGACAGCACGATCGCCAGGCCGGGGAAGGTCACGACCCACCAGGCGGACTGTACGAATTGCAGCGCGTCGGCCAGCATCGTGCCCCATTCCGGCGTCGGCGGCTGCGCGCCCAGGCCCAGGAAGCCGAGCGCCGCCGTGTCGAGGATGGCGGTGGAGAATGACAGACTGGCCTGCACGATCAGTGGCGCCAGACAGTTGGGCAGCACGGTCAGGAACATCAGCCGGGCCTGGCCGGCGCCGATCATGCGGGAGGCGGGGACATACTCCTTCGCCATCTCCGCCTGCACGGCGGCGCGCGTCAGCCGCACGAAGGGCGGAAGCTGCACGACGGCGACCGCGAGCATCGCGTGAACCAGCCCAGGCCCCAGCACCGCGACGATGGCGATGGCCAGCAGCAGCGTCGGCAGCGCCAGCATGATGTCCATCAGCCGCATCACCGCGGCGTCCACGAGGCCCGGCGCGAACCCGGCCACCAGGCCCAGCAAGGTTCCCGTCGTGAACGACAGCGAGACCACCACCAGCCCGATCGACAGCGACAGCCGCGCGCCATACAGCAGGCGCGACAGGATGTCCCGTCCGACGTCGTCGGTGCCCAGGGGGAACGCCGGGTCGCCGCCTAGCCAACCCGGCCTGTGCAGCAGGGCGCTTCGGGTCTGTTCCGCCGGGTCATACCCGGCCAGCACCGGCGCCAGCGCGGCGGCCGCCACCAGGAACCCCACCAGGAGCAGCCCGATCCGGCCGCTGGCGCTGCGGGCGTAGTGGCGCGCGAAGGAGCGCAGCGGTGAGTCCACCGCCGGCCGTGCTGTGCCGCCGCTCACTCCGCGTGCCGGATGCGCGGGTTCAGGACTCCGGTCAGCACGTCCACCAGCAGGTTCACCACGATCACGACGCACGCCACCAGCAGCATGCCGCCCTGCAGCACGGGATAGTCCCGCCGGTTGATGCTCTCGATCAGCCACTTGCCGATGCCGGGCCAGGCGAAGATCGTCTCGGTCAGCACCGCGCCGCCGAACAGGCTGCCGACCTGCAGGCCGACCACCGTCACCACCGGGATCAGCGCGTTGCGCAGCGCGTGCAGGCCCACGACGCGCAGCGGATGGATGCCCTTGGCGCGTGCGGTGCGGACGTAGTCCTCGTTCAACACCTCCAGCATCGCGGAGCGCGTCATGCGGGCGATCACCGCCATCGGGATCGTGCCCAGCGCCACCGCCGGCAGGACCAGGTGCGACAGCGCGGAGCGGAAGGCGCCGCGTTCGTCCGACAGCAGGCTGTCGATCAGCATGAACCCCGTCGTCGGCTCGATGTAATACTCGACGCTGATCCGGCCGCTGACCGGCGTGATGCCCAGCGTGACCGAGAACAGGAGGATCAGCAGGATCGCCCACCAGAAGATCGGCATGGAGTAGCCGGTCAGCGACAGGCCCATCAGGCCGTAATCGGTGGGGGTGCCGCGCCGGATCGCGGCGATGATCCCGGCCGGCATGCCCAGCGTGACGGCGAGCAGCATGGCGCAGACGGCCAGCTCGATGGTGGCGGGGAACAGGGTCAAGAACTCCCCCAGCACGCTGTCATGCCGGACCAGGGAGCGGCCGAGGTCGCCGTGCAGCACGCGGAGGATGTACTGGGCGTACTGGGTGAGCAGCGGCCGGTCGAGGCCGAGCATCGCCCGCAATTCGGCCAGCTTCTCGGGATCGGCCCCGCGTTCCCCGAACAGCAGCTCCACCGGGTCGCCGGGGAGGGAGTGGATCAGGCCGAAGGCGAGCACCGTGACGCCGAAAAAGGTGACGAGGACCAGCCCGAGCCGCCGCGCCAGGAACGCTGCCATAGGCCCGGTCAGTACTCCATGAACGCGCGGTATGCCTCGGCCATGTCGGCGACCGAGGCGGCGTAGAGGCGCTCCCCGTGCTTCGGCGATGACAGTGACGGGTCGGAGCCGATCCGGCCGTCGGGGAAGCGGCGGCGGTAGTCCGCCGCCTCGAAGAAGCCGCCGCTGCGGGGTGCGACCTTCGGGTGCATCTGCGCGTGCTTGATAGCGCCCTGCTGATAGAATTGCGCCAGCGACACCTCGGCGGCGGTGGCATGGCTGCCGTTGCTGTCGCCGTACAGCTTCTCGGCCAGCGCCTTGGCGCGGGGACCGCCGGACCAGAACGTCATCCGGCATTTTACGGGCGGACGGTCGGCGCCCAGCGACGTCTCCGCGTAGATCTCGTCGAACGCCGCCGTCACCGTGGCCACGTTGCCGCCGTGGCCGTTGATGAAGAAGAACCGCTCGAACCCGTGCCGAGCGAGGGACAGCACCACGTCGCGCACCACCAGCATCAGCGTGGACGGGCGCAGCGTCGCCGACCCGGCGAACGCCAGGTGGTGCTGCGACATGCCGTAGGCGAGCGTGGGCGCCACCATGCAGTCGATCTCGTCGCCCACGCCCTTGGCGACGAACTCCGCCGTCAGATGGTCGGTGCCGATTAGCCCGTTGGGTCCGTGCTGCTCCACCGACCCGATCGGCACGATCACGCCGCGCTCGCGGCCAAGATACTCCTCCACCTCTTGCCAGGTGGACAGCGCGAGTTGCATGGCGGACTCCCTTACGGCGTCAGGCTGACGCCGCCGAACGGCTGGCCGCCAAGGAAGTGCAGCTTGAACCCCTGCACGTTGGTGCGCACGGCGACGGCCGCCTTGACGTCGGCGAACAGCACGGCCGGGATGTCCGCGGCGAAAGCCTTCTGGGTTTGGACATACAGCGCCGTGCGCTCGGCCTGGTCGGTGACCTGGTTGGCCCGCGTCATCGCCTCGTCGAAGTCCTTGTCGCACCACTTTGACAGGTTGCGGCCGGTCTTGATCGCCTCGCAGCCCCAGGAGATCAGCAACTGGCTGGGGTCGGGGTAGTCCCAGGTCGAGCCCAGCATCACGATGTCGCCCTCGCCCGCCCGGGCGCGCCGCAGATACTCGCCCCACTCGAACGTGACGATTCGGATTTTCACGCCGATCTTCGCCCAGTCCGCCTGGATCATCTCGGCGGCGCGCCGTCCGTTCGGCATGTAGGCACGTGCGACCGGGATGGCCCACATGTCGCTCTCGAAGCCGTCGGGGTAACCGGCCTCGGCGAGCAGCGCCTTGGCCCGCGCTGGATCGTAGGGGCGCGGTGCGATGTCCGTGTGGCCCCAGAGCACCGGCGAGATCAGCGCGCCGGTTGGGGTGCCGCTGCCCTGGTAGACGGCGCGCACCAGGCTGTCCACGTCGATCGCCGTCGCCAGCGCCTCCCGGACCCGGCGATCATTGAACGGCTTGCGGTCGGTCTTGAACGACACGTAGCTCATCGAGGCGATCGTGTTCTCCTGCACGCGGATGGCCGGGTTGGCGCGCATCGCCTCGAGATCCGCGGGGTTGGGATAGCGGGCGATGCCGCACTCGCCGGCGCGGAGCTTGGCGTAGCGCACCGAGGCGTCGGGCGTGATGGAGAACACCAGATTGTCCACCTTGGGCTCCCGCTCCCCGCCGCGGCCCCAGAAATCCGGGAAGGCACGGAAGCGGACTACGCTGTCCTTCTGATACTGGACGAAGGCGAACGGGCCGGTCCCGATCGGGCTGAGATCGATCTGGTCCGGCTTCCCCGCCTTCTGCAAGGCGTCCGCATACTCGGCAGAGGAGATCGAGAATGGCTGCACCGTCAGGGTGTTCAGCAACGGCGCGTGGGGCGTCCTCAGTTCCAGCACCACGGTGTGGTCGTCCGTCTTGCTGACGGACTTCAGCACCGGCTCCACCAAGGTCTGGAAGACCGGGAACGCGCCGCCGCCGACCTTGTTGTAGGGGTGATTCTTGTCCAGCATCCGCTGGAGGGAGAACACCACGTCGTCGGCGTTGAACTCGCGCGTCGGCTTGAAGTTGGCGTTAGACTGCCACTTCACGCCGTGCCGCAGCTTGAAGGTATAACGCAACCCGTCGTCCGAGATGGTCCAGGACTCCGCGAGGCCCGGCACCAGCTTCGAGCCGCCGGTCTCCATCTCCACCAGCCGGTCGTAGATCTGCTCGGACACGTCATAGCTGGTGTTGGCGGTGCTGAGCGCGGCGTTCAGGAAATCGGGGCTGGCCTCGCTGCACACCACCAGCGTATCGGCGCGGGCGGAGGCGCCCGGGGAGGGCAGTGCGGCAAGCAGCGGCAGAATGAGGGCAAGCAGGCGGGGGCTGCGACTTGGCATCGTGCAATGTCCTCGGTCGGGTAGATCACCGCAGTGTTAAGCCGGCGCCGAGGACGGTCAACCTGGCTATCATGCTCACCATGAACTTTTCCCAAAGTGGAACGACCTATCGGTGCAGCTTGGCCACGACCTCCTCGGGCTCGTGTCTCTTCCTCGGTATCTCGGTCCTCCTCCGGCTCAAAGCCATATTTCAGGGCAGACTGCTTCAAAGGGGGAGGGTCAGTCCCGCCTGCCTATGTCCTTGAAGAAAGTGAAATGAATTAATGTTTACAAATTATAATTCATCAGGCTTGTCTAGGGCATGGACGGAGTGGTTCACGGGTGGGCAGGACGGCCGCGTTCCAGTTTGTGTCGGAGGCTGACAGCAATGGCTGCTTGGGCTTGTGCCTGCTCGCCATGCGCGTCCCCCGGACGTTCGCTTGGCAATCAGGGCATCTTTAGCCCGATCCAGGACACTTTTGCAACAATCAAGACGCGCGCAAGGGCCTGAACCGTCTCGACATGTACAACGGCGATCCAGAGCACGCGACAGCCGAGCCTGCCATGCTTGGCCAGCCTGCGGTGCCAAGCCGTCCCAACCAGGCCTGAACCAGCCGCCCAGGAAGCCGCCGTGACCGAAGCCGCCCCCCGGCCCTCGCCCCACTCGGCCGGCTGCTTGCAATCGCGCAACACGACACCGGGCAGTCCCGGCACGTCGCCAATTTCCTGCTCGCCTGGTGGAACTCCCGGCACTTGGCCGCGCTCTGCCCGGCTGCGACAGTCGTCCGCCCCTGGCGCGGCGACGTCAGCCACGCAGGGTTGAGTGCGCCGGACCTTATTGAGTTACGGAAAGCATCATTGAGTTACGGAAAGCATCCCCGTCTCGGCGGACATGGTCCGGACCCTGGCGGGCCTGGGCTGGCTTGACGCGGCCCGCCCGGCACCGGACGCTGCCCGCTTAACCAGCCAGGCGCGATATGATGCTTCCCTTGGTGGGCTACCTCGATCGCCTGTCAGCGCGGCCTGGCGAGGCCATCGCCGTCAAGGTGTCGAGCACGGTCAACGATTCTTATGCCACCGACCTCGTCAGGATCATCCATGCCGATCCCAACCCGGATGGGCCTGGCATGAAGCTGCAGCCGGTGACGTGTGCCTTCGCGGGCACGTATTCGTCGCACCCTCAGCCTTTGGACCAAGGCTCCTACGCCGTGGTCGATCACCCCCTGGCGGTGCCCGAAGGCGGCACGGTCCGACTGCGTGTGCAGCCCGGCCTGCTTGCTGCGGCGCAGCCTGTGCTCGCACTGGGCGCCGCCGTGCTGTGCGTATCGGCGCAGGGCTGCTGGCTGGAGGTGGATGCCAGGCTGACCGCCGCGGTCCCCGCGCCCATGCTGGAACGGTGCTGGTACGAGCTGCAGGCCACGTTCCGCGGCGGCCGAGTCACGCTCAGCCAGCAGGCGCTGCAACGGAGCTGGGGCGTGGACGATAGTGGCACGACAGACGGCGCCGCCGCGCCCCCGTCCGGGCCGCGCCTGTTGTTTGCGGCCGATGAGGCCGGACGGCGTTTCGATGGCCGTATCGAGGAGCCGGCGCTGCTGGGGCCGGACGGCGCGCCCGTGGCGGCATGGGACTTCTCGGACGGCATCGGCACGGACGGGATCAACGGCACGCACCCGGGGCGGCTGGTGAACCTGCCCACGCGCGGCGTCCGCGGCTCGCGCTGGACCGGGGCCGAGATGGACTGGAAGCATGCGCCGCAGGACTACGCGGCGATCCACTTCCATGCCGATGACCTCTATGACGCGGGGTGGGAGACCAGCTTCACCGTGGCGCTGCCGGCGGATCTTCGGAGCGGGGTGTACGGGGTCCGGCTGCGGGCAGGGCAGCACCAGGACATCATCCCGTTCTTCGTGCTGCCGCCACGCGGCACCGTGACCGCGCCGGTGGCGTATCTTGCCTCGACCTTCACCTACCAGGCTTATGCTAACCATGCCCGCTTCAACTTCGACGCCGCCTTCCGGGAGCGCGCCGCGGCTTGGGGCGCCACGCCGAACAACCCGGAGGACTACCCGGAGTACGGCTGGTCCACCTACAACCGGCACCCCGACGGCACCGGCATCAGCCTGTCCTCCTTGCGCCGGCCCATTCTGAACCTGCGTCCGGGGTTCCTGACCTTCAACGACGCCCGCGGCAGCGGCCTGCGCCACTTCTCCGCCGACAGCCACCTGACCGACTGGCTGGAGGAGACCGGGCAGGCCTTCGACGTCATCACCGATCACGACCTGCACCGGGAGGGCGCGGCGCTGCTGGCGGGCTACCGGTGCGTGCTGACTGGCAGCCACCCGGAGTATCATACGGCGCAGACGCTCGACGCGCTCGGCGCCTATGTCGGCGGCGGCGGGCGGCTGTGCTACCTCGGCGGCAACGGGTTCTATTGGCGGATCGCCGTGTCGGACGCCATCCCCGATGTGCTGGAGGTGCGCCGGGCGGAGGGCGGCATCCGCGCCTGGGATGCGGCGCCAGGTGAGGCGCATCACCAACTCGACGGGGCCTATGGCGGGCTGTGGCGCCGGCTCGGCCGTCCGCCGCAGATGCTGGCCGGCATCGGCTTCTCCTCCCAGGGCCTGTTCGAGGGGTCCTACTACCGCCGCCTCCCCGCCTCCCATGACCCGGCGGTGGCCTGGATCTTCGACGGCATGGAGGGCGAGGTGCTGGGCGACTCCGGCCTGTCCGGCGGCGGCGCGGCCGGGTTCGAGCTGGACCGGGCGGACCGCCGGCTGGGCACGCCGCCCAACGCCGTGATCCTGGCGCGGTCGGAGGCGCACCAGACGCACTTCGTCGCAGTGCCGGAGGAGCTGCTTAGCCACGTCAACACCGTGACCGGCGAGGCGCCGCGGGACCTGATCCGGGCGGAGATCGTGTATTTCGAGACGGCGCAAGGCGGGGCGGTGTTCTCGACGGGGTCCATCACGTTCTGCGGTAGCCTGTCGCACAACCGTTATGACAATCCGGTGTCGCGTATGCTGGGCAACGTGGTCCGGCGCTTCGCCGCGGGGACCGAAGGAGCCGCACCATGACGCGCATCATCCAACGCAGCCTTGCCGCGGCGCCCGATACCGCGGTCCGTGGGGAGGGCATCCGCCTGCACCTTGCCAGTGGCAAGACCGTCATCGACGGTTCCGGCGGGGCGGCCGTCGCCTGCATCGGCCACGGCAACCAACGCGTCGCGGCGGCGGTGGCGGCGCAGGCCGGGCGGATGGCCTACGCGCACACCGGCTTCTTCACCAGCGAACCCGCGGAGGCGCTGGCCGACCTGCTGCTGGCGGATGAACCCGGCGGCCTCACCCACGCCTTCTTTGTCAGCTCGGGCTCGGAGGCGATGGAGGCCGCGATCAAGCTGGCCCGCCAATATTTCATCGAGGCCGGGCAGCCCCGGCGCACCCGCGTCATCGCCCGCCGCGGCAGCTATCACGGCACCACGCTGGGCGCCTTGGCGGCTGGCGGCCACGTCGCCCGGCGTGCGCCCTACGAACCTCTGCTGAGCCAGGCATTTAGCCGGGTCTCGCCCTGCTTCGCCTACCACCATCAGGCGCCGGACGAGGACGACGCCGCCTATGTCGCGCGGCTGGCGGTGGAGCTGGACGCCGAGTTCGTGCGGCTCGGCCCGGACACCGTCGCCGCTTTCTGTGCCGAGACCGTGGTGGGTGCGGCGACGGGGTGCGTCACGGCGGTGCCGGGGTACTTCCCTGCGATGCGCGCGGTGTGCGACCGGCACGGCGCGCTGCTGATTCTGGACGAGGTGATGTGCGGCATGGGCCGCACCGGCAGCCTGCATGCGTGGGAGCAGGAGGGCATTGCGCCCGACATCCAGGCGGTCGCGAAGGGGCTGGGTGGCGGCTATGCGCCCATCGGCGGCATCCTGGCCGCCGGGCGGGTGATCGCGGCGCTGCGCGACGGCTCCGGCGGTTTCATGCACGGGCAGACCTACCAGGCGCACCCCGTCGCCTGCGCCGCGGCGCTGGAGGTGCAGCGCATCGTGCAGGAGGATGAGCTGGTTGCCGCCGCCCGGCACCAGGGCGAGCAGCTGGAGCGGCTGCTGACCGAGCGGTTCGGCAACCACCGCCACGTCGGCGACATACGCGGGCGCGGGCTGTTCTGGGCGCTGGAGTTCGTGGGGGACCGCGGCGCCCGGGCGCCGCTCGACCCAGCGCGCGGGATCGCGGAGGCGGTCAAGCAGGCGGCGCTCGATCGCGGGCTGGGCGTGTATCCCTGCACCGGCACGCTGGACGGGGTGCGCGGCGACCACGTGATCGTGGCGCCGCCCTACATCGTCGGGGCTGCCGATCTGGAGGAGATTGTCGGGCGGCTAGGCGAGGCCGTGGACGCCGTGTTCGCCTGACGCCGCCGGCCCTACGTCCGGTAGTCCGGCTCCTCCCGGTCCAGCACGCGGCGCCAGGCGTCCAGGTGCAGGCGGGCGTCCAGCTTCTCCCCCCAGGGGCCGTGCCAGTTGCGGCGCCCGCGCTCCGGCAGGGTGCGGAGCGGACGTCCGGTGCCCATCGCGGTCACCTGATACATCGCGGTGCGCTCGGTGATGAACAGCTCGTCGAAGGCATCGGCCACCGTCGGCCCGGCGACGGTCACGCCGTGGCCGCCCATGACCAGCACGCTGGCGCCGTCCATCGCTGCGGCCAGGCGGTCGCCCTCGGCATGGTCGCCGGCCGGGGCGTCGCCGCCCTGGTCGATGCGGACGCGGTCGTTCAGCAGCAAGTTGTTGTGGTGCGCCAGCGCCAGCTCAGGCTCCGCCAGCAGTGAAAGGGCAGTCAGGTACTGCGGGTGCACGTGCAGCACGCAGGCGGCCGCGGGATGGCGCAGGTGGATGCGGGCATGAATGTGGAAGGCAACCTTGCGCAGCTCGCCAGTGCCGCGCAGCACCCGGCCGTCCAAGTCGCAGACGATCAGCTTGCTGGCCGTCAGCTCCTGGAACAACAGCCCGCGCGGGTTGATCAGGAACTGCTCGGGGGCACCAGGCGGGGTGGGCAGCATGAGGGAGTTGTGGTTGCCGATCTGCTCGTTCCAGCCGTGGCGGGCCGCGATGCGGAACACGGCCGCCATGTCGCAGCGCATCTCCCACTCAAGGGCTTCCGGATCGGTGGCGGGCGCGTGTAGGTCGGGCATGGCCCAGCAAAGCGGAAATGCTTGACGGTATGCAAGCCCGGTCGTGATGATGCCGGACGGGATCATGGAGGCGGGCACATGCGGGCAGCAGTCTTGGCGGCGTTCGGCGTCCTGGCGGCTGGCCCCCTAGCCGCGGAACCCTTCAAGTGCCCCAAGGTGGGCGGCAGCTTCGTGTTCGGGCAGGAGGCGAACGTCAACAGCCTGGACCAGATGACGTCCAACACCATCAGCACCCGCAACATCGCCATGAACGTGTTCGAGGCGCTGACCACGCGGGACGAGAACAACAACCCGATCCTGGACTTGGCCGACAGCCTGGCCGAGGCGCCGGACGGCATGACCTACACCTTCACCCTCCGCCCCGGCATCAAGTTCCACAACGGCAAGCCTCTGACGTCAGCCGACGTGGCCGCAAGCTGGGACCGCTACAGCAAGGTCGGGCTAGACCGGCAGATGTTCGACGCGGTCGCGGGCTGGGACGCGCCGGACCCCATGACGTTTGTGGTCCGCATGAAGCAAGCGCAGCCGACCTTCTTGGAGAAGCTCAGCAGTTTCAGCATCCCCGTGGTGATCGTGCCGGCGGAGGCGCGGGACGACCCGCCGCAGCAGCTCCGCACCGTCGGCACGGGACCATGGCAGTTGGTGCAGTCGGTGCCCGGCAGCTTCGTGACGCTCAAGCGCTATGACGGCTACACACCCAACACGCACTTCGAGGGGCGGACGGGCTTTGGCGGCTACAAGCAGGCCTGCTTCGACCAGGTGACCTTCCGCATCGTCACCGAGGGCGGCGCCCGGGTCGCCGGGCTGGAGACCGGGGAGCTGCACGCGGTGGAGGACGTGCCGACCAAGTCGCTGGATCGGCTGCGTGCGAACAAGGACGTGAAGCTGCTGCCGCTGCCGAACTGGTGGATCCAGATCGCGCTGGGCAACGCGAGCATGGCGCCCACCGACGACATCCGGGTGCGGCAGGCGATCCAGGCGGCGCTGGACATGGACGAGATCATGGATGCCGCGACCGACGGCAACTATAAGCTGAACTACGGCTTCGCCTACCCCAACCAGCCCGATTACGTGACCACCGGCAAGGACACCTACAACCAGAAGGACCCGGCAAAGGCCAAGCGGCTGCTGGCGGAGGCCGGCTACCGCGGGCAGCCCCTCGTGCTGCTGACCAACAAGGACTATACCTCGATGTACAACGCTGCCCTCGTGGTGCAGGAGCAGTTGAAGGCCGTGGGGATCAACACCGAGCTGAAGGTCGTGGACTGGCCGACCTCGGTGCAGATGAGCCTGAAGGCGGACTCCGGCTGGAACGTGTTCTTCAGCGGCTGGGGCACGCAGCCGGCGCTGGGCGCCCTGGCGACGATGGCGTTCCTGGCGCCGCCGGGCGCGCAGTACCAGCCCAAGGACGGCAAGGACGACCCCGACGTGCTGGCGGCCTGGCGCGGCATGAACAACCTGCCCACCAAGGAGGAGCGCCGCGCGGCGTTCGGCCGGATGCAGCAGGCTTTGCTTGAGAAGGCCTACGTGTTCCCGTTCGGCTCGCTGACCAAGGTGCAGGCGGCCCGGGCCAACGTGGAGGGCTGGGTGCCGTTCCGCATTCCGCGCATGTCAAACGTGTGGTTCGCCAATTGACCCCCTGCCCTAACCTGCGCTCCCAGGGGTGATCCGCCTGCTGCTGCTCCGCCTGGCCGGCGCGGCGCCGGTGCTGCTGCTGGTGAGCATGGTGAGCTTCGGGCTGATGCGGTTGATCCCCGGGGACCCCTCGGCCGCCATCGCCGGGCTGTCGGCGACGCCGGCGATGGTGGCGCAGATACGCGCGCAGTTGGGCCTGGACCAGCCACTGCTGCAGCAGGCGCTGCACTGGTACGGCGGCCTGCTGCACGGGGACCTTGGGCGCAGCATCCTGCTGGGGCAGAGCGTGTTCTGGGCGACGATGGAGCGGCTGCCGGTCACGGCAGCGCTGTCCCTGTATGCGCTGGTGGTGACGCTGGTGGTGGGCATCGGCACCGGGGTGCTGGCGGCGCTGCGGCAGAACACCTGGGTGGACCAGGCGGCGATGATGGTGGCGATGCTGGGCATCTCGGTCCCCAACTTCTTCTTGGGGCTGCTGTTCATCATCTGGTTCGCGGTCGGGCTGGGCTGGCTGCCGACCGGCGGCTACATTGCCTTCACCGACGACCCTTGGGGCTGGTTCCGCACCAGCACGATGCCCGCAGTGTCGCTGGCGCTGCTCAACATCGGGCTGCTGGCGCGGGTGACGCGCAGCACGATGCTGGAGGTGCTGCGGCAGGACTACGTGCGGACGGCGCGGGCCAAGGGCCTGCCGCGGCATCTGGTCATCGGCAAGCACGCGCTGGCCAACGCCATGATCCCAATCACGACGGTCGTGGGCATCATCGTGAGCCTGCTGGTGTCAGGCTCCGTGGTGACGGAGACGCTGTTCAGCATCCCGGGCATTGGCCAGTTGCTGACCTCGGCCGTGCTGGGCCGGGACTATCCCATGGTGCAGGGCGGGCTGCTGCTGGTGACGGCGCTGCTGGTGCTGATCAACCTGGGCGTGGACATGCTGTATGCCGTGCTTGACCCGCGGGTGCGCCTTGGCGGGTAGCGCCGCCGGTGCCGTGCGGGCGGTCGGGCCGGGCCGGGCCGCACTGCGCCGGCTGTTCCGGCACCGGCTGTTCGTGACGGGGCTGGTGCTGTTCCTGGCCGTGCTGGCCCTGGCGGCGCTGGCGCCCTGGATCACCACGGCGGACCCGACCAAGCTCGGCATCCGCACCAAGTTCCGCCCGCCCTCCGCGGAGTTCGTGTTCGGCACGGACAACCTGGGCCGCAGCCTATGGTCCCGCACGGTGTGGGGTGCGCGGCTGTCGGTGGAGATCGGGGTTGCGGTGGTGGCACTGAACGCCGTGTTCGGCACGCTGGTCGGCGCGCTGGCCGGGTACTTCCGCGGGCTGGACGGGCCTCTGATGCGCGTCAACGACGCGCTGATGGCCTTCCCCGCCATCCTGCTCGCGATCGGGATCACGGCGGTGCTGGGGCCGAGCACGGAGAACCTGATCCTGGCGCTCGCGGTCGTTTACATCCCGCGCACCGCGCGGATCGTGCGCGCCTCGGTGCTCGTCCTGCGGGAGATGGAGTACGTGCAGGCCGCCGTGGCGGCTGGGGCCGGGCACTGGCGCATCCTGCGCACGCACGTGATCCCAAATGCCATGGCGCCGCTGATTGTGCAGCTCAGCTTCCTGTTCGCCTACGCCGTGCTGACAGAGGCGACGCTGAGCTTCATCGGCCTGGGCGCCGTGCCGCCAACGCCCACCTGGGGCAACATCATGGCGGAGGGGCGGGCCTATATGCGGGAGGCGCCGTGGATCATCACTATCCCCGGCGTGCTGCTGATGGTGACGGTGATGGGGCTGAACCTGCTGGGCGACGGGCTGCGCGACGTGCTGGACCCGCGGCTGCGCCTGCAGCCGTGAGCCTGCTTCAGGTCGAGGGCCTGACCGTCGCGTTCCGCGGGGAGCAGGGGGAGGCAACGGCGGTCGAGGATGTCTGGCTGCACCTGGAACCCGGCGAAATCCTGGGCGTGGTCGGCGAGAGCGGCAGCGGCAAAAGCGTCACCGCGCTGAGCATCATGGGCCTGCTGCCGGAGCCGGCGGCGCACGTGGCGCAAGGGCGCGTGGTGTTCGACGGCACGGTGCTGACCGGCATGGCGGAGCACCGGCTGCGGCGCATCCGCGGACCCGGCATCGGCATGGTGTTCCAGGAGCCGATGACCAGCCTGAACCCCGTGTTCCCCATCGGCGAGCAGATCACTGAAACCCTGGCTGCCCACGGGGAGCGCGACGGCGCCAAGCGGCGGGATTGCGCTGTGGAGATGCTGGAGCGGGTCGGCATCCCCTCCGCCGGCCGGCGCTTGGGCGACTACCCGCACCAGCTCAGCGGCGGACAGCGGCAACGGGTGATGATCGCGATGGCACTGGCCTGCCGCCCCCGCCTGCTGATCGCCGACGAGCCCACCACCGCGCTGGATGTGACGATCCAGGCCGGCATCCTGGACCTGCTGCTGGACCTGCGCGACCAGCTCGGTATGGCGGTGCTGCTGATCACCCACAACATGGGCGTCATTGCAGAGGCTGCGGACCGGGTGGTGGTGATGTATGCCGGACGGGTAGTGGAGCAGGCGCAGGTGGAGCGGCTGTTCGCGGCGCCTGGCCATCCCTACACCCGGGCGCTGCTGGGCTGCGTGCCGGCGCTGGACGACAACCGGCCGCGGCTGTCCGCCATCCCCGGGGTGCTGCCGGACCCGCGGGCGCGTCCGCCGGGCTGCCGGTTCGCGCCGCGCTGCACCTCGCACATGGCTGCGTGCGACGCTGGCGTGCCGCCGCTGCTGCCGCTGGCCGCCGGGCATGAAGACGCCAAGCATTGGGCCGCCTGCATCCGCGCGGGCATGGAATGACGGCGCTGCTGCAGGCCGAGGGGCTGTCGAAGCACTACAGCATCGGCCGCAAGGGACTGTTCGGGCTGGGCGCGCACGCGGTGCTGCGGGCGGTGGACGGCGTCTCGATCCGTATCGAGACCGGCACGACGCTGGGCCTGGTGGGGGAGAGCGGGTGCGGCAAGAGCACCCTGGGCCGCATGTTGATCCGCCTGGTGCCGCCCAGCGGCGGACGGGTGCTGTTCGACGGCCAGGACATCACCGCCCTGCACGGCCCGGCGTTGAAACCGGCCCGGCGGTCCATGGGCATCGTGTTCCAGGATCCCTATGGCGCGCTGGACCCGCGCATGACGGTGGAGGCCATCGTACGGGAGCCGCTGCTGATCCATGGTCAGCGGGACGAGGGGCAGCGCGGCGGGCGCGGGCGGGTGGCGGCGATGCTGGAGCGGGTGGGGCTGCCGACCTCGGCCGCAAGCCGCTATCCGCACGAGTTCAGCGGCGGGCAGCGGCAGCGAGTCGGTATCGCCCGGGCGCTGATCATGCAGCCGCGCGTCCTGCTGTGTGACGAGCCGGTGTCGGCGCTGGACGTGTCGGTGCAGGCCGGGATCATCAACCTGTTGCAGGACTTGCAGGCGGAGCTGGGCGTGGCGATGCTGTTTATCGCGCACGACCTGGGCGTGGTGCGCCACATCAGCGACATGGTGGCGGTCATGTACTTGGGCCGGGTGGTCGAGCAGGCGGACAAGCGCACCCTGTATGCCCGGCCGATGCACCCCTACACGCAGGCCTTGATCGCCTCCGTGCCGGCGCTAACCCCCGTGGGGCGGACGGAGCGCCGGGCCAGGCGGACGCAGGTGGGCGGCGACATCCCTAGCGCCTTGAACATCCCCTCGGGGTGCCGCTTCCACACGCGCTGCCCCCACGCGATGCCGGTCTGCCGCGAGGCCGACCCGGCGCTGGTTGATCACGCGCCCGGCCATGCCGTGGCCTGCCACCTGTACTGAACGAGGGCTTGGCATGAGGCAAGCGGTTGCGACTTTGACGTCATTCCGGGTCCCTGACCCTACCTGTCCGGGGCGGCCCTAATGGTGGCAAGCCGGTCACGCCTGGTCCCGGAGATCGATCTCGACGCTTCAGGGATGCAGCGCGGATTCGTGCGGCTGTTCCATTCCGTGCACCGGTCCGCATACGGCTACATCCCGATCCCGATCGTCGTGCTGCGGAATGGCGAGGGTCCGACGGCGCTGTTCCTGTCCGGCACGCATGGCGATGAGTACGAGGGCCAGGTCGCGCTGTGCAACCTGGCGCGCACGCTGCGGCCCGAGGCGATCCAAGGCCGCGTCATCCTGCTGCCCGCCGCCAACCTGCCGGCGGCGGTGGCAGGGCTGCGGACCTCGCCGGTGGACGACGGCAACCTCAACCGGCTGTTCCCTGGCGATCCTGAGGGGCCGGTCACCGAGCAGATCGCCTACTTCATCGAGCATGAACTGGTCGCGCGGGCCGACCTAGTGGTGGACCTGCATTCGGGCGGGTCGTCGCTGCATTACGTGCCATCCGCACTGATGATGCAGGACGACACCGACCCGGTGCGGCAAGCGAAGCTGCTGGCGGCGTTGCAGGCCTTCGCGGCGCCGGTCAGCTACATCGGCCACGCGCAGCCCGGCCAAGGCGCGTTGCGGACGACAGGCGGGGCGGCGCTGCGGCAGGGCAAGCTGGCGCTGGGCAGCGAGCTAGGCGGCAGCGGCGCCGTGACGGCAGCCGGGCTGCGCGTGGCCGAGCGTGGGTTGCGGAACGTGCTGGCGCACATGGGCATTCTGCCGGCCAACGCCGCCGAGCCGGGACCGACGCGCATCCTGGATGTGGGCGGGCCGGACTACTTCGTTTATGCGTCCGGACCCGGCGTGTTCGAGCCGCTGGCCGAACCCGGCGATACCGTGGCAGCCGGGCAGCCCGCCGCGCGCATCCATACTCCGGAGACGCCCTGGGCGCCGTGCGAGACCGTGAATTTTGCGCGGGATGGATTCGTACTGTGCAAGCGAGTGCCAGGACGAACCATACGCGGCGACTGCTTGTTCCACCTGGGCACTGACCTGCATTCTGCCGGACGCTGAGCAGACCCTCGGCTGCTACGAAGGCGAGCACGGCCAGAGAGAAATAGGACTGCCTCATAGGGTCGCTGGGGAGCATAAGGTTTCATGGAGTGCTCGAATTCAAACTTGGTGAGCGGCGGTGGGATGACGCGGTAACGCGCAAGCCGAGGCGACCAGGTCCGGGCAAAGTCAACATCGACCGCCCCGCGCACCCCACGGATGCTTATGGTCCCCGATTGCCCTGCCATTGGCAGCATCTGCGCGGAAATTTACGGTAAGCACTCAACCGTGTTCCCGGGATCAGGCACCCGCGCCGTGCTGCTCTTCTAACGTGGACGTCCACCCCATCAGTAAGACTAAGGCCTGTTCGGTGATGATTGAAATACCAAAAATTCCTTATCCATTTGTCCCACGCAACAAATTTATCAGATCATGGAAGCACATGACCTGATTATGCATTAACGTCTTGATAGCAGCGGACGGTGCGAAGTTTCCGCCTGTGGCCGCCCGGACGCGACCACGGCAGCGCCTGCCAGCACCCGGCGCGCCATTGCGTCGAGCAGTCGCGGATGGCATCGCAGTCCGGTGATGTTCGCCGCGAACGCTGCGGCGGCGATCTCGGGCAGGCTGACAAGGCCGGAGCGCAACCGAACCGGCCCCAGCGTCACGGTCGTCACCAGCACGGCCCGCGCGACCGATACGGGCCGGGCGGCGTCGAGGTGATGATACAGCTCGTGCGCGAGATAGATCGGCTCCGGATCGTCCAGCCCCAAAATCGGCGTCAGGGCATGCTGCCGGATCACCTCACGTAACAGATCCATGGCCGCCCGATAGATCGTGATTCCGGGCGGGCGCGAGCGGTACTCCGCGAACTGGAAGACCGAGCCGAAGCAATTACCCGTCTCCGCGATGACCACGGGGACGCCCAGCCCGGCTGCGACGGCGCGCGGATCGCACGGTGCGTTCCAGGCGGATGCACGGCGGCGACCGTCCGCCACCGCTGCCGCGATGGCCTGTGCGGCGGCCTCGGAGGAAAGCCGCGCATGCAGCGGGTCCGCTTGCAGCAATTCCAGGTCAAATGCATGGGGGGGCGTCGCCAGCAAGGCGGCCAGCGACATGGGCGGGGGTGCCGGTGCCGCGTCCGCGAACCGGGATGCGCGTTGTGCCGACCAAGCCCGCAGCCTGTCGCGCATCACAGCCCGCGCTGGCCCTGCACACCCACCAGCGCAACCGGCACGTCGGGCGACAGGCCAGTGAACTCGCCCTGCGCGATTCCTTGCGCCTGGTCGAGCGTGTTCACGCCGCTCAGGTCCAGCACATGGCCGCCGGCGATCACGAACACGTCCGGGGTGATGATGCTGTCGCCGTTGTAGATCGTGATGTCTTCCCACAACTGCTTCAGCGCACCGGCGCCTTGCGCGCCGGTGGTTTGCCGCACCACGCCGTCGCTGCGCTGGATACGGATCACGCCCTCGGTGTCCACGGCCCGAAACGGGCGGCGGCGGGTCTTGAACAGACCGCCCCATCTGCGCTCCTCGACCAGGCCCTGAAAGACGCGCATGCGCGGCGTGGCGGCGGCGAGGGTCACGGCCTCGGCGGCCAGCGCCATGGATTTCGCGGCAACCTGCAGGGCCGTGCCCTCGTCGATCTCCTTCAGGATGTCGTGCGCACGCATCTCTGAAGCGCCCATCGCCGTCGCCCGTACGCGGTGGGTCTGGCTGTCCACCTCGACCGTCACCTCGACCTGGCCCGGATCGGCGCCCAGCCGCACCACCGCGTCCGAGGCCTCCCGCCGGATCGCATCCAGGTCCTCGGGCCGCACGTTCGGGATCACCCGCTCGATCGTTTCCCGCACCAGCGCCAAGGCGACGCCGATGGACGAGATCACCTCGGCATCGCGAGAGATCTGGAACGGCAGTTTCGTCACCTCGGACACGTAGGGGATCAGCGACCCGGCTCCACCACCCTCGCCGATCAGCACGGCCTGGTCGCGGTCCAGCCGGTATTCGTCGATCAGCGCCTCGACCATCGGGATCAGCTTCTTCGCCGAGGCCGCCAGGATCAGCCGCGCCGTCTCCTCCACGGTCTGGCCGATCGTGGCAGCCAGCGGTGCCATGGCCCGCCGAGCGGCCTCGACGTTGCCGCCGGCATGGAGGCCGGGCTTGGCGTAGCCCAGCACGTTGGCCGCGCAGGTATTGGTGATGGCGAAACGCATTCCGTTGGTGGAGCGGACGCAGACATAGTCCACCGGGTCGTCCGGCTTGGGCTGGAACAGTTCGATGACGGGGTCGACGATGTCCGCCGGTTCGGCGAAGGCGGCGTAGTGCAGGCCGGCTATGTGCGCGCTGCGCGGGCCGACGTCGACGATCCGGCGCCCGGCCAGGCGCACCATGCTGCCGCCGGCAACACCGGCCACGCGGACGTCGAGCGAGCTGACATAGGTCTCGTGCCCGCCGACCCTGGCGTATTTCACCGTCGGACGGCCGTTGCGGATGACGCCCATGTTGGTGCTGGTGCCGCCAACCTCGAAGTAGATGCCGTCCGAGACCTTCAGGTGCATCAACGCGCCGGCGACGCTGGCGGCCGGGCCGGAGAGCATGGTCATGGCGGGGCGGCGACGCATCTCGGCTATGTCCATCACACCGCCGTCGCCGCGCATGATCATCAGTGGTGCTGCGATCCCGGCCTCGCGTACGGCGGCCTCGGTCATGTTCGCGGTGTCGATCATCTTGGGCAGGATGCTGGCGTTGATGACTGCCGTGCGGGTGCGCGTGGTCAGGCCGTACAGCTTGGTGATCTCGTTGCCGCCGGTCGCGGCCAGGCCCTGGGCCGCGGCCTCGCGCATCACCGTCGCCTCGGGGCCGCCATCGTCCACACCGAATGCGCTGCTCGCGACGACCACGCGCGCGCCGGCCTCTTTCAATTCCGACACGGCGCGCTGCACCGCCTCGGCCGTCAGTCCGTCGGTGACGAGGAAGCGATGCTGCGGCTCCAAGTGCCGGCCCGGCGCCAGTTCGATGCGCTTGATGTCGGTCTGGCGGCGGGCCAGCAGCGATTCCACACGCGACGCCATGCCCACGACGCCGACCGACGCGACATCGCCCTCCAGCAGCGCGTTGGTAGCCTGGGTCGTGCTGTGGGCGATGAACACGACCTCGGCCGGGGAGACGGATGCGCCGTCAAGGACCTCGCGGAAGACCCGGACGACGCCGGCCGCGACGCCCCGCGGGTCGTCGTGCGTCGTGAGCGTCGAGAAGCGACCGATGACGTCGTGGGTGGCGTTGTCGATCAGCACCGCCTTGGTGAAGGTGCCGCCGACATCGATGCCGATGCGAAAGCTGCGCGCAGCGTCCATGGCCGGGTCAGCCCAGCATCAGGTAGGCGATGGCGGAGTTGATCGCCACCATTGCGCAGCCATACGGCAGCGCGATCCGTAGGAAGTCGCCATGGCTCACCTTGGTCTGGCCGATGGTCCACAGCGTCCAGGAGTTGGTGGGGTCCATGCTGCTCTGGATCGCGGTAGGCGCCACCCAGATGGAATAGAGGAACGCGATCGGGATCTGCTTGCCAGACAGCATGATGGCCAGCAACGCCGCCCCGGTGCCGATCACGGTGAAAGGCCCGCGATAGATACTCAGCACGCCGCCCAATATGCCGAACAGCAGCGCTGCCTGGAACGTCGTCTGCGGCAGAATCGGCGCGAAGATCGGCTGCAGTGCTGCCGTCACCTGCGGCGTCTGCCCAGCCACGATGATCATGCCGCAGATGGTCCACAGCGCCGCGATCGTCGCGATGTCGGGGAAAGCGTCGTAGAAGGTCTTGTTGAATAGGTTGACGCTGCCCTGGAAGCTGCGCTGCCGCCCCGTGACGGCCAGCGCGATGACGATGCTGACCAGGAATGTCGGGATGATCTCCCATTTCAGCACCGCGATCATGATCACCGGCACGACAGGCACGAGGAAGGTGTAGGCCGGGGTACGGGCCCGCAGCACAGGCGCGCCCATGTCGATCGCCGACGAGTGTCGCACGCCGTGCGCCCGCATGTTGACCGCGACCAGCAGCCACGCGCACAGCACGTAAACCGTCATGCCGATGGCCCAGTAGGTCAGATGCGAGCCGCCATAGACAATGCCGGGAAACAGCTTTTGGAAGGTGCCGAACTGCACGGGGTTCACGAAGATGCTGGCGCCGATCGCCATCGTGAAGGCGGGAGCCGCGACGCGGGGAGGGATCCCCTGGCTCATCATGATCGGCAGCGCGATGACGCCGATGGCAATGGCCGCACCCACCCCGTACATGGACGTGAACAGCAGCGTGGTGACGAGGCTGATCACCATCGCCGTGACGGTCGGGCGGTCGCCGGCCAGCTCCACCGCGGCGCGGATGGCGCTTTCGGCGATGCCGGTCTGGATCAGCACCTGCGCGAACCACGATCCGAACACGATGATGATGATGGCACTGGCATAAGCGATGCCGCCGCCCTGCAGGATCTTGGCCTGGATGTCGAACACGCCGATGCCGGCGATCGCCGACCAGGCGATGGCGAGCAGCAGGAGCATGATGATCGGACTCTGCCCCCGGATGATCATCACGACGGTGGCCAAGAATACCAGCAGCAGGACCAGCCCTGTGACAAGATCCATTCAGCACGCCCCCCTTGTTCCGGCGGCCTTGATGGCCGCTCGTTCGTCCGCCGCGCGGCGCCCTTACATCGCAAAGGCCTTCGCGGTGCCGCGTAGCAGGATCTTCTCGTGCTCACCTGTGACGCGCGCATGGAAAGCGACCGCCGCCTCGGACATGTCGGCGTCCGGGCGCTGTTCGGCCTGGAAATTGTGGAAGCGGTCGACCCCGCGGACGAGCGTCGCGGAGTCGGTTGTGCCGACCACTTGGCGCACATGCGTCGGCAGATACCGGATGGCGAAGCCGATACGGCGCTTGTCCGAAGGGTTGGGGTCCGAGCCGTGCACCAGGCGGACATGGTGCAGCGACATCTCCCCGGGTTCCAGGGTAAGCGCCACGGCCTGGTTCTCGTCCACGTCCACCGCGATTTCCTGCCCGCGGCTGAGCAGGTTGTCCGGCGCGAAGGTGTCGCGGTGTTCGACCTGCGCCATTTTCTGCGTACCGGGGATCACGCGCATCGCCCCGTTCTCGACCGTGCTGTCCGACAGCGCGACCCAGGCGGTGACGATGTCGGCGGGGTCGAGGCCCCAGTAGGTGGAGTCCTGGTGCCAGGACACGAAGCCGGGGTTGCGCGGCTCCTTGATGAAGAAGCTCGTCCCCCAGCACAGGATATCGGGGCCGATCACATCTTCCACCGCGTCCAGGATGCCGGGATGGCGGATCATCTCGTCCAACCAGGTGAACAGCAGGTGGGATTTGTGCCGCATATGGCCTGCGAGCTTGCCATGCACGGCCTCATACGCCTCCAGCTTGGCGCGATACGACCCTGCTTCGGCGGCGGACAGGGCGCGGACGGGCGCGTAGAACCCCGTCTCGTGATACTGCCTGACGACGTCGGCGTTGAGAGCTTTCATGCTTCCCTCCGGCGTGGCCTTGATCCCGGATTGGGACCCAGCCATTTCTATTAGTGGAATTTACTCGACGAGGATGGAACTCGGGCGTGCCCGCTGTCAAGAACGATCGACCCGCTGCTACAAGCAACGCTGGCGCGCCAGCCCTGGAGAAGGGGCTCGACGTGCTGGAGGCGTTGGCCGAGGACCGCGGCGGCCTGTCCCAGAAGGCGCTAGCCGAGCGGGTCGGCCGCTCGGTCGGCGAGGTGTTCCGCATGCTCGCCGTGCTGGAGCGGCGTAGCTATATCGTCCGTGACGGCGCGACCGGGCTGTACAGCCTGACCCTGCGTCTGTTCGAGCTGGCGAACCGCCACCCACCGACCCGGCGCCTCCAGGCGATCGCGTTGCCGATCATGGACGAACTGGCGCGCGCCATCCGGTTGTCCTGCCATCTTGTCGTCAGCAGCGGCGACCGGATGCTGGTCGTGGCGCAGGCCGACCCGGACCTGCCAATGGGCTGGACCGTTAAGCTCGGCGCGGTGTTCGGGCTGTCGGAGCACTACGTCTCGGCGCGCATCCTTGCTGCCTTTCAGGCACCGCCGCGCCGAGACGCGATGGCGGCGATCATGGCCGCACAGGACGGCGCAGGTTCGAGGGATTCGATCGACGCGCGCCTGGCTTTGATCGCGCGCGCCGGGTACGACGTGTTCCACAGCGATCTGACCCCGGGGGTCGTCGACATCAGCTACCCCGTGCTGGACCACCTGGGCCAGGCCGCTGCGGCATTGACGGTGCCCTATCTGCCGCAGGCGGGTATCACGCCGGACCGCGAATGGGTCATGTGCCTGCATGCCCAGGCAGCGCGGCGGATATCGGACGGGATCGGCGGGGTAGCCTGACCCGGTATCTGGTTAGTCCAACTCCGGAAGGGGGGAACCGACTCCGAAGCCGGTGTGACTGGTCAGGCTGGTTCCAGAGCCGTAGCCGGGTGCGATGGTGAATGGGCCGACGTGCGCCTCTCCCCGCTTCCGCCTCACAGGAAGTCCTTTCCCGCGTGATCCTCGAAGATGCGGGCGTCGCGCACGTAGGTGCTGAGCACCTGCAGGCTCTTGTGCCGGCTGACCTCCTGCATCTTGAACACGGACGCGCCG
>JBBSIT010000003.1:0-23997 GCA_038231995.1 Acetobacterales bacterium
GCACACAGCGCGAGATGCGGTCGAACGCGACCGCGGCGGCCGGGTCGGCGGCGCCGTCCTGCGACGTGCCCTGCTTGTGCACGGCGCGGGCAAGGTCAGCGCCCATGTCGATGAGGTAGTGCAGCACCCGGCGGTAATAGAGGGCGTCCTCGGCCTGCTGGTCGGCCGGATCGGCCGGGTGGGGGAGGGAGGCGGCGGAGGGCATGGGCGCTTTAGGGATTTTCTCCCTGGTCGCTGTCAAGGGTTCAGTTTGGCGCGAGCGGTCCTAGTGTGCCGGATCAGAAGTTCGTCGGCGCTTGCCGGCGGGCTTCTGATCGGTCGGCACGCTGCAAACAAAGACTCTAGTGGCTCGAAGCTGAGGTTCGCCACTACGGCAAATTTCAGGTTCGGGACACTAGAGCATCATCCGACCAAACGGGATCACCCATCTGATAAAGATGCTCGCAGAAACAAAGGCTCGAGCACGATCAAGCTCCCGGCCAAAAGCGTCCAACATACGCCCAACATACATTGACGCGGCCCGGCCCCCGCCCGTAGCGTCCCTGCGATCCGGACGCGAGAGCCGGGCAGGGGAGGCAGTGTGGACGGCAGCGTCAAGCCCGCGCCCGAGCTGATCGCGGTGCGGCGGCTCGGCAAGAGCTATCCGACCGCCGACCAGCCCGTGATCGCGCTCAGCGAGATCGACTTCACCGTGGCGGAGGGCGAGTTTATCTCCGTGGTCGGGCCGTCCGGCTGCGGCAAGAGCACGCTGCTGCGCATCCTCGCCGGGCTGCAGCCGCCGACAGGGGGCGAGGCGCTGCTCGGCGGCACGCGGATCGCCGGGCCGCGGCGCGACATCGGCGTGGTGTTCCAGCAGCCCGTATTGTTCCCGTGGCGGGACGTGCTGTCCAACGTGCTGCTGCCCGTGGACATCCAGGCGCTCGGCCGCGAGCGGATGCGCGGGCGCGCCATGGACCTGCTGCGGCTCGTCGGGCTGGACGGGTTCGAGAAGCGGCTGCCGTCCGAGCTGTCCGGCGGCATGCAGCAGCGCGCCGCCCTCGTGCGCGCCCTCATCCACGACCCGGCGCTCCTCCTGATGGACGAGCCGTTCGGCGCGCTCGACGCCATGACCCGCGAGTCGATGAACCTGGAGCTGCAGCGCATCTGGATGGAGCGGCGCAAGACCGTGCTGTTCATCACGCATTCCGTGGGGGAGGCCGTATTCCTGGCCGACCGCGTGCTCGTCATGTCGCCGCGGCCGGGCCGCATCGTGGACACCTTGCAGGTGGACTTCCCGCGCCCGCGCGCGCTGGACGTGATGAACACGCCGGAGTTCGGCGCCCATGTCCGCCGCATCCGCCGCGCGCTGAATGCCGTCGGAGGGCTGGAGTGAACACGACGCGCAACGTGATCCTGCGGGTGCTGCTGATCGCCGGGCTGCTCGTGGTCTGGGAGGTGGCGGTGCGGGCGCTGTCCGTGCCGGCCTACATCCTGCCGGCGCCCAGCAGCGTGTTCATGGGGCTGTGGCGCGGCTTCGGCAGCGGCGTGTATGTCGAGCATATCGGCGTGACGGTGGCCGAGACGCTGATGGGCTTCGTGCTGGGCTGCACGGCCGGCTTCCTGCTGGGCACGGCGATCGCGCTCAGCCGGCGGTTCGAGTATTTCCTCTACCCGCTGATCGTGATGTTCCAGGCCATGCCGAAGGTGGCGTTGGCGCCGCTCATCATCGTGTGGTTCGGGCTGGGCATCACCTCGAAGATAGTCGGCGCGGCCCTCGTCTGCTTCTTCCCGCTCATGATCAACACCGTTGTCGGCCTGCGCTCGGCGGACGAGGACCGGGTGGCGCTGATGCGCTCGCTGGCCGCCACGCCGCTCCAGGTGTTCTGGATGCTGCGGCTGCCCGGCGCGCTGCCGACCATCTTCGCCGGGCTCGAGATCGCCATGATCTTCTCGCTGATCGGCGCCATCGTCACCGAATTCGTCGGCGCCGACGCGGGCCTCGGCATGCTGATCCAGAGCATGAATTTCTCGATGGACGTGGCCGGGCAGTTCTCGGTGCTGCTGATCCTGTCGGCCATCGGCTTAGCACTCAATGCCTGCGTCACCGCGGTGCGCTCCCGCGTCCTCTACTGGGACAGCGCCGCGCGGAACAAAGGCCAGATTAAGGGAACCACGCCATGACGCGATTGCTGCTCGCCGCCTTGCTGCTGCTGCCGGTTTCTGTCCAGGCGCAAACCCTGATCCGCGTCGGCTGGTGCGCCCGCACGCTGAGCTCGGCGGCCGCGCCCTTTGCGGTGGCGACGAAGATGGGCTGGTTCGCCGAGGCTGGCCTCCGGGTGGAGCCGTTGCCAATGCCGGGCAGCACGGACTGCATGAAGAACGTCGCCACCGGCGAGGTGCCGTATTCCCTGCCCAGCATCGAGCCGCTGGCCATCATCCGGCCGCAGGGCGTCAAGGCGCTGAACTATTACACGGCCTATCAGGGCAACATCTACGGCATCGCCGTGCCGGAAGGCAGCCCGGTGCGCAGCTTCACGGATTTACGCGGCAAACGCATCGGCGTCACCAGCATGGCGTCCGCCGGCGTCATCATCGCCCGCGCCCTGGCCAACGTGAACGGCATGAACCCCGATAGCGACATACGCGTCGTGGTGGCGGGGGAGGGCGCGCAGACGGCAGCGCTGGTCCGGTCGGGCCAGGTGGACGCGCTGAGCCAGTTCGACACGCAGTACGCCCTGGTCGAGGCCGCCGGCGTGAAGCTGCGCATGCTGGACACCTCCGCGATCTCGCGCTTCCCCTCAAACGGCCTGGTGGCGCTCGATGAGACGCTGAGGAACAAGCGGGCCGAGGCCGTGGCGCTCGCCCGCGGCTACGCGATGGGCACGGTGTTCACCATCGCCAACCCCGAGGCGGCCGTCCGTATCCTGTATGAGGTTTATCCGCAGACCAAGCCGACCGGGAAGGACGAGGCGACCGCGATCCGCGACGACGTCAAGACGATCGAGGCGCGCGCCCGCAACTGGCGGCTCGAGGCCGGCGGCGTCACACGCTGGGGCGAGAACTCGATCGAGAACTACAACGCCTACATCGATTTCCTCGTCAAGCAGGGCGTGCTCAAGCAGGACGTGCCGGCGAGCGAGCTCGTCACCAACGACCTGATCGCCGACATCAATAAGTTCGACACCGCAGCCATCACCGCGCAAGCCCGCGCGATGCCCCACTCCACGCCGTGACGCCGGAGGAACTCGCCGCGCTCCCGGAACCGCCCGCCGCTCCGGCGCTCGCGGCACTCTGGTGGGCACGCCAAGACGCCTGGGACGCGGCGCACGAGCGGGCGCAGTCCACCGATACGGCCGATGCGGCGTGGGTCCACGCCTACCTGCACCGGGTCGAGGGCGACATGGACAACGCAGGATACTGGTACGCCCGCGCCGGAAAGCCGGTGCCCAGTGACGCGCTCGACGAGGAGTGGCGCCGGATCGCCGTTGCGCTCGCCTGAGGCGTGATCCGAACCAACAGGGCGGTTACTGCGCCAGGAACGTCCTGAGCGCCTCTACGCTACGGCCTGGCCTCTCCTCATGCGGTAGGTGACCGAGGTCGGCGAAGGCCACAAGTCGGGCGCCGGGCATCTCGCGCAGATAGTCGGCCGCGTTGGTGAACGGAACCATCGCGTCCTTCTCACCCCAGAGCAGCAGAGTCGGCGCTTCAATCCGCCGCAGCAGCGGCTCGGGTCTCGCGAGCACAGTCTGCGGCAGCCGCGCCACGATCGCGCGCCGGATGCCTGGGGCAAGCATCATATCGCGATATTGCGCGACCAAGTCGTCCGTCATGACCGATGCGTCGGCATAGGCCGGCGCCAGCGTCGCGCGCAGCAGCGGTGTCGGCAGCACGTAGGGCAACACCCTCATCATCCACGGTACGGCGGGCGCTATGCCGTAGGATATGCCGGGGCTCGCGAACCCGTCCGGCGCCATCAGGACCAGCTTGGCGACCCGGTCCGGATGCGTGGCGGCGAACGTCCACGCGATCCGGCCACCCATGGAATTGCAGACGAGGGCGGCCCGCGCGATGGATAGACGATCCATAAGAGCCAGCAGGACCTCCATGCTCCGGGCATCCGTGTAATCTCCTGTCGGGTCAGGCCCGGTCAGAGCGAACCCGGGCAGGTCGAACCGGATGACCCGGTAATCGGCATCCAGAGTCTGCGCCCAGGCGTCCCAGGTATGAAGGCTCGCGCCGAAGCCGTGCATCAGGATGACGGCCGGCGCGCCTCTCGGCCCGGTGTCGCGGACGTGCATGCGCAGTCCCGCGACCTCCACGAACATCGAGGGCGGCGCGGCGTACCTTGCCTCCAGCGCGGCGCGAGGCGTATCCGGCGTGTAGAGCCACGCAGCCAACCCGATAACGGCAACGATCAGCAGGGCGATACCTGTCATAACCAAGCGCCGCATCCGTTGTCCCTTACGTGTCGTCGCACGCTGTCTCTGCTCTAGCCCGCGAGCTTGCCCAGCAAGCGAGCGTGGGAGCGCATGCCCTTGTGGAAGCAGCGCAGCTCGAACTTCTCGTTCGGGCTGTGCACCTGGTCGTCGTCCAGCCCGAAGCCCATCAGCACGGCGTCGATCCCCAGCAGCCGGCGCATGCTCTCCACCACGGGGATCGACCCGCCGCTGCCGATCAGCACCGCCGGCCGGCCGTACTCGTCGGCCAGCGCCTGCCGCGCCGCCTGCACCCAGCGGCTGTCGGCGGGCACCTCGACGCCTGGCGCCAATCCGAACAACTCGTACTCCGCGCGAGCATCGGGCGGCAGGCGCTCGGCCACGAAACGCTGGAAGCTCTCGACCACGGCGGCCGGGTCCTGTCCGGGCACGAGGCGGAAGGAGACCTTGGCGCCCGCCTCCGCGGCGATCACCGTCTTGCTGCCGGGTCCGGCATAGCCGCCCCAGATGCCGTTGATGTCGGCGGTCGGCCGCGCCCACAGCCGTTCCAGCGCCGGGCGGTCCCGCTCGCCGGACGGGTGCGACAGGCCGATGGCGCCGAGGAACTCCGATTCGTCGAAGCCGAGCGCGCGCCACTCCGCCGTCAGCGCCGGCGGCAGGTCCGGCACGCCGTCGTAGAAGCCGGGCAGGTGGATGCGGCCGGTCTCGTCATGCAGCTCGCCGAGGATGCGGGTCAGCAGGTTGATCGGGTTGAGGGCGGAGCCGCCGAAGATGCCGGAGTGCAGGTCCCGCTCGGCGGCCCGCAGCGTGACCTGCACGTAGGCGAGGCCGCGCAGCCGGGTCGTGATGGCGGGCGTGTCGATATCCCACATGCCGGTGTCGCTGATGACGGCGACGTCGCTGCGCAGCTCGTCCGCGTGGCGCTCCAGGAACGGCTCCAGGTTGAGGCTGCCCACCTCCTCCTCGCCCTCGATCAGCACGGTGGCGCGCACGGGCAGCCGGCCATGCACCTCGTGCCACGCCCGCATCGCCTCCAGCCACATCATGACCTGGCCCTTGTCGTCCACCGCGCCGCGGGCGACCGCGCGCGGCCCGTGCGGGCCATCGACCAGCGCGGGCTCGAACGGCGGCGTGGTCCAGAGATCCAGCGGTTCAGCGGGTTGCACATCGTAGTGGCCGTAGAACAGCAAATGCGGCGCGCCGGCGCCGGGTCCGGGATGCTGTGCCAGCACGACCGGGTGGCCCGGCGTCTCGCGGACCTCCACGCTGAAGCCCATGGACGCGAGCTGGTCCCGCACCCAGCTCGCCGCCGCCCGGCAATCCCCCTCATGGTCCGGTTGCGCGCTGACGCTCGGGATGCGCAGGAAGTCGAACCAGCGGGCGCGGGCGGCGTCCTGGGTCGCGTCGAGGTGCTGCAATACGGCGTGGGTCGGATCGGTCATGGCCGCAACCAAGCCCCAAGCGGCTGGACATGCAAATCCGGCGCGGGACGTGCATGCTAGGTGCTCGGGCAAGGGAGACACGCGATGAAGCGACGCAGCGTTCTGGCACTCGGGGCGGCGGCCGCGCTCGCCCGGCCGGCGGTGGGGCAGACGGCGCAGGTGCTGCGCTTCGTCCCTCAAGGCAACCTCGCCAACCCCGACCCGGTGTGGACCACCACCACCATCGCCCGCAACCACGGGCTGATGATCTGGGACACGCTGTACGGCGTGGACAAGGCGCTGGAGCCGCATCCGCAGATGGTAGCCGGCCATGAGCTGAGCGATGACAAGCTGACCTGGCGCTTCACCCTGCGCGACGGGCTGATGTTCCATGACGGCGAGCGGGTCCGCGCGGTCGATTGCATCGCCTCGGTCAACCGGTGGGGGCAGCGTCGCAGCCTCGGCCAGCGCCTGCTGCAGCAGACCGACGAGGTGCGCGCGCTCGATGACAAACGCTTCGAGATACGGCTGCGTAAGCCCTACCCGCTAATGCTGCACGCGCTGAGCGACTGGTGCTTCGTCATGCCGGAGCGCGTCGCGCGCACCAGCCCGTTCGAGCAGATCAGCGACTACACCGGCAGCGGCCCGTTCCGCTTCCTGCGCGACGAGTGGGTGTCCGGCTCCAGCGCCGCCTACGCCCGCAACGACCGCTACGTGCCGCGCGACGAGCCGCCGGACGCAGCTTCGGGCGGCAAGGTGGCCCGGTTCGACCGGATCGAGTGGACGGTCATGCCCGACCCGGCGACTGCCTCCGCAGCGCTGCGCAACAACGAGGTGGACTGGTGGGAGCAGCCGCTTGTCGATCTGCTGCCGGCGCTGCGGCGCATGCGCGGCATCCGCGTGCTGCACAACGACTCCGTGGGCGTGGTTGGCATGGTCGCGCTGAACCACCTGCATCCGCCGCTTGACAACCCGAAGCTGCTGCGCGCCCTGCTGCCGGCGATCGACCAGCAGGCCTACATGGAGGCCGCCTATGGCGCGGAGCAGGAGCTGTATCGGACGGGCGTGGGCGTGTTCACGCCGGGCCTGCCGATGGCGAACGATGCCGGGCTGGAGGTGCTGACCGGGCCGCGCGACGTGGAGAAAGCCAAACGCCTGGTGGCCGAGAGCGGCTACGCGGGCGAGCGCGTCGTGCTGATGTCGCCATCGGACTACCCGGCGCAGCAGGCGTTCAGCCAGGTCACGCGCGAGCTGTTCGAGCGGCTCGGCGTCGCGGTGGATTACGTCAGCACGGACTGGGGCACGCTGGTGCAGCGCCGGGCCAGCCGCGAGCCGCCGGACCGCGGCGGCTGGGGCGTGTTCTGCACGACCTACGAGGGCATGAGCGTCGCCAACCCGGCGGGCCATCTGCCGCTGCGGGGCAACGGGAAGGACGGCTGGTTCGGCTGGCCCACGAGCCCGCGCATGGAGGCGCTGCGCGACACCTGGTTCGACGCGCCGGACGTCGCGGCGCAGCGGCGCATCTGCGAGGACATGCAGCGTCTGGCCTGGGAGGAGGTGCCGTTCATCCCCGTGGGCCAGTTCTTCAACCCGACCGCGGTGCGCGACAGCCTCGCCGGCATCGTGCCCGCGTCGTATCCCGTGTTTTGGGGCGTGCATCGCGCCTGATGCCGCGTAAATGCACATAGCGCTGCGTAACGCGCTCGCATTCCTACTCCTTCTGGGCGGCTGCACGAGCGGACTGGACTGGGAGCGGCCGAGCCCCTGGACGCCTACGGGCTGGTTCGCCCGCCGCCCGGCCGTGCCGTCCATCCAGGAGCAGCCGCCGGACCCGGCGTGGTGGGCGGGCTTCAACGATCCCGTGCTTACTGGGCTGATGGGCCGGGTCGCCGCCAGCAACCTCGACGTGCGCGAGGCGGCGGCGCGCATCATGGCCGCGCGAGCCCTGCGCGGAGGGGGAGGCGGGCCGGAGGTGTATGCGGGCGCCGCCTACTCGCGCGAGCGGCTGAGCGAGCGCGGCGTCATCCGCCTGCTGGAACCGCCGGGCACCGACCTGCCGGCGCGCGGGCGGAACGGGTTCGACCTGTTCCGCGCCGGCGTGGATGCAGCTTGGGAGCTCGACCTGTGGGGCCGCGTAGCCCGGGCAGAGGAGGCGGCCGACGCCGCCATCGAGGCGTCGCGCGAGGCGCGGCGCGCGGCGCTGGTGTCGGTCATGGCCGAGGTTGCGCTGCAATACATGGACCTGCGCGCCGCACAGGCCGCGCGACGGGCAACCGAGGACGCGATCCCGCGCGTCCGAGCCTTGGCGCGCGGCGCAGGGTTGGATGCTGCGAACGCGGCCGTGCACCTGGCGCTGCTGGAAGCGGCGGTGCCGACACTGGAGGCAACCGAGGCGCGGCTGGCCAACCGGATCGCGCTGCTGCTCGCCCAGCCGCCCGGCGCGCTGCACGATGCGCTGATGCCGCCGCGGCCCATCCCGATCCCGCCGGCGCAGGTCTCGGCCGGCGTGCCCTCCGAACTGGCGCAGCGGCGCCCGGACATCCGCGCGGCGGAGGCGCGGCTGCACGCGGCGACGGCCGCGATCGGCGTCGCCGAGGCAGATTTCTTCCCGCGCATCGTGCTGTCCGGCAGCGTCGCCCTGCAGGCGTTGCAGCTTCGCGACCTCGGCGGCTGGGGCGCGCTGGCCTACGGCGTCGGACCCGGCGTCAGCGTGCCGCTGTTCGAGGGCAGCCGGCTCCGGGCTATGCTGGACCTGCGCCGCGCCGGGCAACAGGAGGCGGCGATCGGCTACCAGCGCGCCGTGCTGCAGGCGTTCCACGAGGTGGATGACGCGCTGACGGCGCTGCAGGCTGAGCAACGGCGTCTCACGGCGCTGACGGAGGCGGTCCGGGCGAGCCGGGAGGCGCTGCGGCGTGCGAGGACGCCGGCGGAGCGGCTCGCGGCCGAGCAGGATGCGCTGTCCGCCGAGCTGCAGCAGATCCAGAGCAGCGCTGCGCTGCCGGCCGGCGTTGTCAGGCTCTACAAGGCGCTCGGCGGCGGCTGGGAGGGAGCGTTTCCCCGGGCCGAGCCCGCGGCGCGCTGATTGGACTGGATCGCCTTCCAGATGCGCTCCGGCGTCGCGGGCATGTCGATGTGATGCACGCCCACCTCGGACAGCGCGTCCACCAACGCGTTCATCACCGACGGCAGCGCGCCGGCGCAGCCCGCCTCGCCGCAGCCCTTGACGCCGAGGATGTTGGTCCGCGACGGCACCGGATGGCTCGCGAACGTGAACTCCGGCGCATCCTCCGCGCGGGGCAGGGCATAGTCCATGAACGACCCGGTGACGAGCTGGCCGGACTCGTCGTAGGCCACGCTCTCGTGCAGCGCCTGGCCGATGCCCTGCACGATCCCGCCATGCGCCTGGCCCTCCACCAGCATCGGGTTGACCAGGGTGCCGAAATCATTTGCCATCGCATAGCGCACCACCTCGGCGACGCCCGTCTCGGGATCGACCTCGACCTCCGCCACGTGGCAGCCGTTGGGGAACCCGGACGGCGACGCCTCGTGCACGTGGGTCACGTCCAGCGTCGCAGGAACACCCTCCGGCAAGGCAGGCGCGTCGCGCAGCGCCTCGGCCAGCTCCATGATGCCGACGCCGCGGTCGGTGCCGGCGATGACGAAGCGCCCGCGCTCGAACTCAATGTCGGCGACGGCGGCTTCCAGCACATGGGCGGCGGCGCGCCGTCCCTGCTCGATGCAGAGCGCGCTCGCCTCGACGATGGCGGCGCCGCTGGCCATCATGGATTTTGACCCGCCCGTGCCGCCGCCGGTGACGAGCTGGTCGCTGTCGCCCTGCAGCAGCCGGATGCGCTCGAACGGCACGCCGAGCCGGTCCGCGAGCACCTGGGCGAACGGGGAGGCGTGGCCCTGGCCGTAATCCAGTGTGCCGGTCACGATCGTGACAGTGCCGTCCTCGCCGAAGCGGATGCCGCCCATCTCGTGCGATGGCGGCGCGGTGACCTCGAGATATTGGCCGATGCCGCGCCCACGCAGCCTGCCGCGTTGCCGGCTCTCGGCCCGGCGGGCGGGGAAGCCGTCCCAGTCCGCGAGCGCCAGGGCGCGGTCCAGCAGCGCCGGGAAGTCGCCGCTGTCGTAACTCATGCCGGAGGGTGCCGCGTAGGGCATCGCGTCAGGCGGGATATGGTTGCGCCGCCGTAGCTCCACGCGGTCGATGCCGGTTTCGGCCGCCGCCGTGTCCACCAGGCGCTCCATGTAGTAGTTGCCCTCGGGCCGGCCGGCGCCGCGATAGGGACCGACCGGGGTGGTGTTGCTGAACGCGCAGTGGGTAGAGACCTCGACCAGCGGCGTGCGATAGACGCCGACGATGTTCTTCACGGCGTTGATCGTCGCGGGGATCGTCGTGGCGTTGCTGAGATAGGCGCCGAGATTGCCGACGTTCTGCAGGCGCAGCGCCAGGAAATGCCCGTCGGCATCGAGCGCGAGCTCGGCATCTGCCACGTGATCACGCCCGTGGCTATCGGACAGGAAACTGCCGGACCGGTCGTCGGTCCACTTCACCGGTCGGCCCAGCTCGCGCGCGGCATGCAGCACGGCGAGATACTCGGGATACACCGAGGCCTTCATGCCGAACGAGCCGCCGACCTGGCCCGTCAGGATGCGCACCTGCTCGGCCGGCACGCCCAGCACGTCTGAGAGCGAGCTGCGCAGGCCGAACACGCCCTGGCAGCCGACCCGTAGGGTCCAGCGGCCGGTGGCCTCGTCGTATTCCCCGGTGGCGGAGCGCGGCTCCATGGCGCTGACGACGACGCGGCTGTTCACCAGCCGCAGACGGGTCACGTGGGCGGCGCGGGCGAAAGCTGCGGATACAGCGGATTGGTCGCCATAATGGAAGTCGAGGAACAGGTTGCCCGGCGCGGCCTCGTGCAGTAGCGGCGCCCCTGGCGCCAGGGCGTCAGGCCCGGTGGTGACCGCATCGAGCGGGTCGATGTCGGGCAGCACGGCCTCGGCGGCGTCGCGCGCCTGGGCCAGTGTGTCCGCCACCACGGCGGCAATGGGGTCGCCGACGTAGCGGACCTTGTCCTGCGCCAAGGGGGGTTGTGGCGGCTGCGGCGTGGGCGAGCCGTCCCGGTTGCGGCTGCTGGAGCCGGGCATCAGGCCGATGCCGCCGCGCTGCAGGTCTGCTGCCAGATAGACGCCGCGCACGCCGGGCATGGCGCGGGCGGCATCGGCGTCCACGCCGCGCAGGATGCCGTGCGCGTACCGGCTGCGCACCAGCACGGCGTGGAGATGGCCGGGCAGGGCGATGTCGTCGCTGTACTGGCCCTCGCCGCGCAGCAGCGTCGGGTCCTCCTTGCGATGAACGGGCTGTCCGATGGCGAAGCGCGCGGTGGCAGGGTCGAGATAGACGTTCATGCGGTGGGCTCCAGGACCAGGCTCGTGTCCGACAGAGATGGCAACGCCGCGGGGGGCGGGAAGGTTGAGCGCGTCAGCGTGACGCGGAGGCGCCCAGGATCGCGCGGCAGGCGGCAGGCAGCGGCGGAGGCGCCGGGGGCGGCCCGGCGGGGCGAGGCGAGGCGTCGAGCTGATCGAACCACCATTGCAGCGTGGCGTCGCAGCCCTCGCCCGGCGGCGGCGGCGCCGCGTCCCGGCACTCGGGTTGCCCGGCAGGGCAGCGGAAATGCAGGTGCATGTGCGCGCTATGCCCATACCAGGGGCGCACGAGCCGCAGCCAGCTGCGGTCGCCGGTGGCCTCGCGGCAGAGTTGCTGCTTGATCGCCGGGTTGACGAGCACGCGGTCCAGCCCGGGCAGCCCGGCGGCGAGGCGGATGAGGCGGAGATGCAGGGGGGACCAGCGGCCGGGCTCCACGCCGCGGCGGTCGGCGCTGACCAGGCTGGGCACTTCGAGCGCGTCCCGCTCGGCCCAGGCGAGGGGCGGCTTCGGCCTCACGTCGAGCCAGACGTCGGCGTCGAGCCCGATCATGTGGCTGGCGTGGATGCCCGGCATCGGCCCGCCGCGCGGCAGGGACAGGTCGTTCATGTAGAGTTCGGGCAGCCCCGCCGCAGTCGCTCGGGTTGCCAATAGCCGCAGTGCGGCGACGGTGGCCGGATGTCCCCAGAACGTGCTGCGGCTCATGCGCACGGTCTGGTAGCCCGCCCCTTCAGGCGGCAGCTCCACCGCGCCGGCGATGCAGCCGACACCCGGGCCGCCGACGATCCGCACGGGCGACGGCACCTGGGCGATGACAGGCGCTGCCCAGAGCCCGGCGAGGACAATGAGGCAGGTCCGCAACAGCATGGCGGCTCAGGCCGGCGGCGAGGGCGGGGCAGGGATCGCGAGATAGGCCATGCGCTTCAGCTCCTTCCGCCCCCGGGTCACGGAGTCGAGGATAAGCCCGCACGCCATGGACAGGAAGGAGAGCAGCAGCAGGCCCATCGCCAGCACCGCGGTAGGCAGGCGGGGAACCAGGCCGGTCCTGAAGAACTCGGCAATGACGGGCAGGCCGAATGCCACGCCGAGCAGGGCCAAGGCCAGGGCTGCGAGGGCGAAGAACTGCAGCGGGCGCTCCTCCTTCACGAGCAGCACGATGGTGCGCAGGATGCGCAACCCGTCGGAGTAGGTCCGCAGCTTGCTGGCCGACCCGGCGGGCCGGTCCTTGTAGGGAGTGCTCACCTCGCCGACCGGCATCTTGAGCTCGAGCGCGTGGACGGTGAACTCCGTCTCGGTCTCGAACCCGGCAGCGAGCGCCGGGAACGACTTGACGAACCGGCGGGAGAACACCCGGTAACCCGACAGCATGTCGGACACCCGGTCGCCGAAGATGTTGCGGACGATGCCGCTCAGCACCTGGTTGCCGAGGCGATGCCCGCGGCGGTAGGCGGCCTCGATCTCGGTCACGCGGACGCCGTTCACCATGTCCAGCCGCTGATCGAGCAGCATGCGCACCATCTCGGGAGCCGAGCGGGCATCGTAGGTATCGTCGCCGTCCACGAGCACGTAGGCGTCCGCCTCGATGTCGGCGAACATGCGGCGGACGACGTTGCCCTTGCCCTGCAGCCGCTCGGTGCGCACGACCGCGCCGGCCCGTCGCGCCGCACCCACCGTGCCGTCGCCGGAGTTGTTGTCATAGACGTAGATGGTGGCGCCGGGCAGCACGGCCTGGAAGTCGGCCACGACCTTCGGGATCGCGACCTCCTCGTTATAGCAGGGGACGAGCACGGCGATGCGCACGCCCGGGGCATTGACCGCCGATGCGGGGAAGGGAGGGCTTGCTGTCGCGGTCAGGGGGACGTTCAACGGAACACCAGCCGGCGGTTCAGGGCGAAGTTGACGAACATCCCGGCGACCGCACCCGCGGCCAGCGCCAGCACGGGATATTCCACGCAGGTCTGTGACCAGGTGATGAGCGCGAAATACACGCCGCGGTTCAGCACCAGCCCGACCGCGTTGGCCACGACGAACCGCGACCATTGCTGCAAACGCGGCTGGGGTCCGAGCGCGCTGAACGTCCAGGCCCGGTTCAGCGCCCAGCCGACGCTCGCGGCTGTGACATATGACACCAGCCCGGCGACGTACAGCCCCAGCGCGCCGTGAAGCGCATAGACGGTCGCCGTATCGACCACGAAGCAGATGACGCCGACCACGCCGAACGCCAGGAACTGCCGCAGCAAAGCGATCCGGCCAGGCGTAACATGCCGCTTGAACGACATCGGAGCGGCGTCTATCCATTGCTCGATCGGAGGCATGGCCATCGTCTAGCCCAGCAACGCGCGGTTGAACACCCGCGCCTGCGCGCTGTGGCCGAGCGTTCCGCTGGCACGAACGAATTGTTCGTGATTTGCTCACGCATTCGCCAATACGAGGAAGCCGACATGAAGCGTCGAACGTTCGTCACGGCTGCGGCCGCATCGCTGGCCATGCCCGCCATCGCGCAGGCGCAATCCAGCCGCGTGCTGCGCTTCATCCCGCAGGCGGACCTCACGAGCCTCGACCCGATGTGGACCACCGCCTACGTCACGCGCAACCACGGCTACATGGTGTTCGACACCCTGTTCGGTCAGGATAGCGCCTACCGCCCCACGCCGCAGATGCTGGAGGGGTTCACGACCGAGGCGGACGACAAGCTGTGGCGGCTGCGGCTGCGGGACGGATTGCGCTTCCATGACGGCGAGCCCGTCCGCGCGCGGGACTGCGTCGCCAGCCTGATCCGCTGGGGCAAGCGCGACGCGTTCGGCAGCGCTCTCTTTGCCGCGACCGACGAGCTGTCGGCAGCCGACGACCGCACGCTCGTGTTCCGCCTCAAGCGGCCCTTCCCGCTGCTGCCGAGCGCCCTCGCCAAGACGCCCGGGTACTTGCTCGTCATCATGCCGGAGCGCCTGGCCGCGACCGATCCGTTCGCGCAGGTGACGGAGATGGTGGGCAGCGGTCCCTATCGCTTCCTCGCGGACGAGCGCGTGCCCGGCGCGCGCGTCGCCTACGAGCGCTTCGCCGGCTACAAGCCGCGCGAGAACGGCGCAGTGGACTGGACGTCCGGCCCCAAGGTGGTGAACTTCGACCGGGTCGAATGGACCACCATCGCCGACCCCACGACGGCCGCCAACGCGCTGGCGAACAACGAATATGACTGGTGGGACTACGCGACCGCGGACCTGATGCCGTTCCTGGAGCGATCCCGCGGCGTCAAGGTCGTTGTGCAGGAGCCATCCGGGCAGATCGCGATCCTGCGCATGAACCACCTGCAGCCGCCGTTCAACAACCCGGCAATCCGGCGCGCGCTGATCGGCGCCGTCAACCAGGAGGACGTGGTCACGGCCGTGATGGGCACGGACCCGGCCATGTGGAACACCGGCGTCGGCTTCTTCTGCCCCGATACGCCGATGGCGAGCAACGCCGGCATGGAGGCGCTGACCTCGCCGCGCGACCTGGAGAAGGTCAAGCGTGAGCTGAAGGCGGCCGGATACAAGGACGAGCGCGTCGTGCTGATGGCCGCGACCGACTTCCCCGTATTGAAGGCGATGGCGGACGTTACCGCCGACATGATGAAGCGCGTCGGGCTGAATGTGGACTACGTGGCGACGGACTGGGGCACCGTGGTGACCCGCCGGGCCAAGAAGGACCCGGTGGAGGCGGGCGGCTGGAGCGCGTTCTGCACGGCCTGGGCCGGGACCGACCACCTGAACCCGTCCGGGCACCTCTCGCTCCGCGCCAACGGCGACCAGGCCTGGTTCGGCTGGCCCACCAGCCCGCGGCTGGAGGAGCTGCGCAACGCCTGGTTCGAGGCGCCCGACGTGCCAGCGCAGGCGAAGATCTGCGAGCAGATTCAGCTTCAGGCGTTCCAGGACGTCCCGTACATCCCGATGGGGCAATACCTGCAGCCGACGGCCTACCGCACCAGCCTGACCGGCGTGCTGAACGGCTTCGCCATCTTCTGGAACGTCAAGCGCGCATGATGAGGCAACTTTGGTGGCGCGCGTGATCGCGCGACGGCGGACGCTGCTGGCGGGGGGCGCCGCGCTTGCGCTGCCCGCCATCGCGCGCGGGCAGGCGGCGCGCACGTTGCGCATGGTGCCGCAGGCCAACCTGGGGTCGCTCGACCCGGTGTGGTCCACCGCCAACATCACGCGCAACCACGGCTACATGATCTACGACACGCTCTACGGCATGTCGGCCGAGCTGGAGCCGCAGTCGCAGATGGCGGCCGGGCACACGGTGGAGGACGGCGGCCGCCGGGTCGTGATCACGCTGCGCGACGGGCTGGCGTTCCACGACGGCGAACCCGTGCGTGCGGCCGATGCGGTGGCGAGCCTGCGGCGCTGGATGGCGCGCAACCCGTTCGGTCAGAAGCTCGCGACCGTGACGGACGAGCTTGCCGCCGATGGCGACCGGCGCGTGGTGTTCCGCTTGGCCAAGCCGTTCCCGCTGCTGATCCACGCACTCGCCGGGCTGAGCCAGTCCGCGTTCATCATGCCGGAGCGCGTGGCGCGCACCGACCCGTTCAAGCAGATCGACGACACGACCGGCTCCGGCCCGTTCCGCTTCAAGCGCGACGAGTTCAACTCCGGCAGCCTCATCGTGTACGAGCGCAACGCGGCGTATCAGCCGGGGCCGGGAAGCGCGAGCCTGACCGCGGGCGGCAAGGTGGTGCATTTCGACCGGGTCGAGTGGCAGATCATCACCGACGCGGCCACGGCGTCGGCAGCGCTGCAGCAGGGCGAGATCGACTGGTTCGAGCAGCCGCCGCCCGAGCTGCAGGAACTCCTGCGCCGCAACCGCGCGCTGAGCGTCGAGCCGATCGACCGGTTGCCGCTGGTCGGCGTGCTGCGGCTGAACCATCTGCACCCGCCGTTCAACGACCGCGCTATGCGCCGCGCGCTACTGCCGGCCATCGTGCAGCAGGACTTCATGCAGGCCGTCGTCGGCATCGACCCGGCGCTGATCGTCGAGCGGGTCGGCGCGTTCACGCCGGGCACGCCGATGGCGTCCGAGGCCGGGCTGGAGCCGCTGCTATCGCCGCGCAGCCTGGACCGGGCGCGCGCGCTGATGCGCGAGGCGGGCTACACGGACCAGCCGATGCGGCTGATCGGCCCCACCGACATCCTGGCGCCGAGCGCGCTGACCCAGGTGGCGGCCGACTTGTTCCGCCGGCTGGGGTTCAACGCCGATATCGCGCTGTCGGACTGGGGCACGGTCGTGCAGCGGCGCGCGAGCCGCGAGCCGCTGGACAAGGGCGGCTGGTCCGCGCTGCTCACCAGCTTCTCCAGCTTCGATTTCATCGACCCGGCGCTGCATTCCCTGGTGCGCGGCAACGGCGTGCAGGGCTGGCCGGGCTGGCCGACCATCCCGCGGCTGGAAGAGCTGCGCGACGCCTGGTTCGACGCGCCGACCGTCGAGGCGCGCCGGGCGGTATGCGAGGACATCCAGCGCACGGTGATCGACGAGGTCGCCTTCGTGCCGGTGGGCGCCTATGTCGGTCTGACGGCGCTGCGGCGGGACTTGGTGGACCGGGTGAAGGGGTTCGCGATATATTGGAACATCCGGCGCGCATGATGCGGCCGGAACATAGGGCATGGGCATGAGCGGCAACGGGATCGATCTTGGGGCTATCTACGGATTGCTTGGCGCCGTTGCAGCGGACGTGCGGAACCTCCAGCGCGATGTTGGCGAAATTCGCCGCGAGTTGGGAGGAAAGGCCGACAAGGACGACGTGCTCAGCCTGCGGCAGGCAGTGACCGACTATCACAGCTCGGTGCTGGGGCACGGCATCCTGATCAGCGAACTCGACGCCAGGCTTCGCAGGGTCGAGCAGCACCTGAACTTGCCGCCAGCGGCCTGATCGCCCGCAGACGCGAAAGGCTGCTTGCGTCCAGGAAATGTGTCGTTACTGTGGCCGTGACGGTAGATGGGCCCCGCCAGTCCTTGACATAAAGGCGCAACGGAGATGCCGGTCCCTGGCGAGGCTTTGGCGGGACTGATGTGGCGGGTGACCGCTTCATTGACCGCCCGCGCCGTTCAGGCTGCACGGCAACCCTGTGACCGTGGCAAGACTACGTCAATGCGGCATCGAAGTTGAGGGAGCTGAGCGTATGAAGCGTCGAGATTTCATGGGTGTCGCCGGGGCTGCCGCCGGAGCGCTCGCGATGCCGCGGGTCGCGAGAGCGCAGGGCGCGCGCGTGCTGCGCTTCGTGCCGCAGGCCAACCTGTCGAGCTTGGATGCGGTCGCCGGCACCCAGTACGTCGTGCGCAACGCCAGCCTGATGGTGTGGGAGACCCTGTTCGGCGTGGACGCGAACCTCGACCCCAAGCCGCAGATGGTCGAGGCCTGGGAGACCACCGAGGACGACAAGACATGGACGTTCCGCCTGCGCCCAGGTCTGCGCTTCCATGACGGCGAGCCGGTGCTGTCGCGCGACGTGGTCGCGAGCCTCAAGCGCTGGATGGTGCGCGACACGATGGGGCAGGTGATCCAGACCCGGCTGGACACGCTCGAGGCGGTGGACGACCGCACGTTCCGGTTCCGGCTGAGCAAGCCGTTCCCCAAGATGCTGTTCGCGTTGGGCAAGAGCAACGCGCCGGTCGCACTCATCATGCCTGAGCGGATCGCCAAGACGGACCCGTTCCAGCTCATCACGGAGTATGTCGGCAGCGGGCCGATGCGGTTCCGGCGCGACGAGTGGGTGCCGGGCAGCAAGGCGGTTTTCGAGCGGTTCGACGGCTACCAACCGCGCCTCGAGGCGGGGGAGTGGCTGTCCGGCGGCAAGCGCGTGATGTTCGATCGTATCGAATGGACCATCATGCCCGACGCCGCGACCGCGGCCGCGGCGCTGCAGAACGGCGAGGTGGATTGGTGGGAGAATCCGATCCCCGACCTGGTGCCGCTGCTCAAGCGCAACCGCAACGTGAACGTCGACATCGCTGATGCGCTGGGAAACATCGGATCATTCCGCATGAACCACCTGCAGCCGCCGTTCAACGACGTGCGCGTCCGCCGGGCCGTCCTGATGGCGCTCAGCCAGGAGGATTACATGCGCGCCGTGGTGGGCGACGACGAGACGCTGTGGAAGGCGCTGCCGAGCTTCTTCACGCCGGGCACCGCGCTCTACACGGAGGAGGGCGGCGAGATTTTGAAGGGGCCGCGCCGCTACGATGAGGCGAAGCGACTGCTGGCCGAGAGCGGCTACAAGGGCGAGCCGGTGGTGCTGTGCGTCGCGACCGACGTCTCGATCACCAAGGCGCAGGGCGACGTCACGGCGGACCTGCTAGGCAAGATGGGCATGAACGTGGACTACCAGGCGCTGGACTGGGGCACGGTCGGCGCCCGGCGCGCCAAGAAGGACCCGCCCTCCGCCGGCGGCTGGAACATCTTCCACACCTGGCACGCGGGCGCCGACTGCATCAACCCGGCGCCCTATACCGCGCTTGACGCCGGGGGCGACAAGGCGTGGTTCGGCTGGCCTAAGTCGGACGACGTGCAGGCGCGCATCGCCGACTGGTATGCGGCGCCGGACCTGGCGGCGGAGAAGGCGGCGATGGGCGCGCTCAATCGCGCCTCGATGGAGAACGTCACCTACGCGCCGACCGGGTTCTTCCTGGGCTACCAGGCCTGGCGCAAGAACATCAGCGGCGTGGTGAAAGCGCCGTTCCCGGTGTTCTGGGGCGTGCAGAAAACCTAGGGGCCGGGGCACCCGCGCATGCTCGCCTATACCGTCCGCCGGGTGCTGGCCACGATCCCGGTCATGGCTGTCGTCGCGCTGTTCGTGTTCAGCCTGCTCTACATCGCGCCCGGCGACCCGGCGGCCATCATCGCCGGCGACCAGGCGACCCCGGCCGACGTGGACCGCATCCGCGCCGGGCTGGGGCTGGACCGGCCATTCCTGATCCGCTTCGGCGAGTGGGTGTGGAATGTGCTGAACGGCGACCTCGGCGTGTCCATCTTCACCAACCTGCCGGTGACGCGGATGATCGGGCAGCGGCTGGAGCCGACCATCTCGCTCATGCTGCTGACGCTGATCCTGTCGATCAGCATCGCCGTCCCGCTCGGCGTGGTGGCGGCCTGGAAGCACGGCTCGCTGCTGGACCGGGCGATCATGATGTTCGCCGTCTTCGGCTTCTCCGTTCCAGTGTTCGTGGTCGGCTACCTCCTGGCGTACGTGTTCGCGCTCGAGCTCGATTGGTTCCCGGTGCAGGGCTACACGCCGATCAGCCGCGGCTTCGGGCCGTGGCTGCATAACCTGGTGCTGCCTGCGGTGGCGCTGGGCGGCGTGTACATCGCGCTGATCGCGCGCATCACGCGGGCGACCATGCTGGAGGTGCTGAGTCAGGACTACGTGCGCACGGCGAAGGCCAAGGGCGTGGGCAGTCGCAGCGTGCTGTTCCTGCACGCGCTGAAGAACGCCGCCGTGCCCATCGTCACCGTCATCGGCATCGGCGTGGCATTGCTGATCGGCGGCGCGGTCGTGACCGAGAGCGTGTTCGCCATCCCCGGGCTTGGTCGCTTGGTGGTGGATGCGATCCTGCGGCGGGACTACCCGGTCATCCAGGGCGTCGTGCTGCTGTTCAGCTTCGTCTACGTGCTGGTCAATCTCGGCGTTGACCTCCTTTACACCGTGTTCGACCCGAGGATCCGCTATTGAGCACCGCAACGACCGACATCCTGCTGCCCACCGCCGCCACCGCGCACGTGGTGCCGGCGCCCGCCATGCCGGACGTGCTGCCGCCCGTCAAGGTGCGCGGCCGGGTGCGGACGTTCATCCGCCGCCACCCCACGATCTTCGCCGGCGGGCTGCTGCTCGCGTTCGTGCTGTTCATCGCCGTGTTCGCGCCGTTGCTGTGGACCACCGACCCGACCGCGCTGGCGCCGGCCCGGCGCACCCGCGAGCCGTCCGCAACGTACTGGTTCGGCACCGACATGCTCGGGCGCGACGTTTACTCGCGCGTGCTCTACGGCGCGCGGGTGTCGCTGCTGGTCGGCTTCTCCGTGGCGCTGCTCTCGTCGGTCATCGGCATGACGATCGGGCTGGTCTCCGGGTTCGTGCGCTGGGCGGACGCGATCATCATGCGGATCATGGACGGGCTAATGTCCATCCCGCCGATCCTGCTCGCCATCGCGCTCATGGCACTGACCCGGGGCAGCGTGCAGAACGTGATCATCGCCATCACGGTCGCCGAAATTCCTCGCGTCTCCAGGCTCGTGCGCAGCGTCGTGCTGAGCTTGCGCGAGCAGCCCTATGTCGAGGCGGCCATCGCGTCCGGCACAAGGGTGCCGAAGATCATCTGGCGCCACATCCTGCCCAACACGCTGGCGCCCATCACCGTGCAGGCGACCTATATCTGCGCGTCGGCCATGATCACCGAGGCCATCCTCTCCTTCATCGGCGCCGGCACCCCGCCGATCATCCCGAGCTGGGGCAACATCATGGCCGAGGGCCGGGCGCTCTGGCAGGTGAAGCCCTACATCGTGTTCTTCCCGGCCGTATTCCTGTCCGTCACCGTGCTGGCGGTGAACCTGCTCGGCGACGGGCTGCGCGACGCGCTCGACCCCCGCCTTGCCAAGGGGCTTTGAGATGGCGCTGCCCCCACCGCGGAGCGGTGAACCGCTCCTCTCAGTCGAGGACCTGCAGACCCATTTCGGCACGCCCGACGGCATCGTCCGCGCGGTCGAGGGCTTGTCGTTCCACATCGAGGCGGGCGAGACGCTCGCCATCGTGGGGGAGAGCGGCTGCGGCAAGTCCGTCACCAGCCTCAGCATCCTGCGGCTGATCCAGGAGCCGCCGGGCCGCATCGCCGGGTCGATCCGGTTCCAGGGGCGCGACCTGCTGGCGCTGCCCGAGGCCGAGATGCGCAAGCTGCGCGGCAACGACATCAGCATAATCTTCCAAGAGCCGATGACCTCGCTCAACCCGGTGCTCACCGTCGGCCGTCAGATCGGCGAGACGCTGCGGCTGCACCAGGGCCTCTCGGCGCGCCAGGCCGAGGCGCGCGCGGTCGAGATGCTGACCCTGGTCGGCATCCCGGCGCCGGGCCGCCGCGTGCGGGAGTATCCGCATCAGCTCAGCGGCGGCATGCGCCAGCGCGTGATGATCGCGATGGCGCTCGCCTGCAACCCCAAGCTGCTGATCGCCGACGAGCCGACCACGGCGCTCGACGTGACGATCCAAGCGCAGATCCTGGACCTGATGCGCGACCTGAAGACCCGGCTCGGCTCGGCCATCATGCTCATCACGCACGACCTCGGCGTCGTCGCCGAGATGGCGCAGCGCGTCGTCGTCATGTACGCCGGCCGCAAGGTCGAGGAGGCGCCCGTCGCCGCCATCTTCGCCGACCCGCAGCACCCCTACACGCGCGGCCTGCTCGGCGCCGTGCCGCGGCTCGGCTCGTCGCTGCATGCCGCCGGGCGGACCAAGCTCGCCGAGATCCCCGGCCTCGTGCCGTCGCTGCGGCAGAAGATCGTCGGCTGCCCCTTCGCCGGCCGCTGCCCCGGCACGACCGAGCTGTGCCTCACCGTGGCGCCCGCCGTCGAGGAGAAGGCGCCGGGCCACTCCGTCGCCTGCCACTACGCGGAGTATCGCATGCCGCAAGCAGGCCTCGCCGCATGAAGGCCGCGCCGCCGCTGCTCGAAGTCAACGCGCTCAAGAAGCACTTCCCCCTGCGCGGCGGCGTGCTCGGCGGCATCACCGGCTACGTCTACGCCGTCGATGGCGTCAGCTTCTCGATCGCCAAGGGCGAGACCCTGTCGCTCGTCGGCGAGAGCGGCTGCGGCAAGTCCACCGTTGGCAAGGCCGTGCTGCGGCTGATCGACCCCACGGCCGGCGAGGTGTTCCTCGACGGCCAGCGCATCGACAACATCCCCGCAAGCCGGCTGCGCCCGCTGCGCCAGCGCATCCAGGTGGTGTTCCAGGACCCGTTCAGCAGCCTCAACCCGCGCATGCGCGTGCGCGACATCCTGGCCGAGCCGCTGATGAACTTCGGCCTCGCGCACGGCGCCTCCGAGCTGGACGACCGCGTGGCCAAGCTGATGGACACCGTGCGCCTGCCGCGCGACGCCATGCGCCGCTACCCCCATGAGTTCAGCGGCGGGCAGCGCCAGCGCATCGGCATCGCCCGCGCGCTCGCACCCGGCGCCGATCTCATCATCTGCGACGAGGCCGTCTCGGCGCTCGACGTGTCGGTCAAGGCGCAGATCGTCAACCTGCTGTCCGACCTGCAGGACGAGCTCGGCCTGGCCCTGCTGTTCATCAGCCACGACCTCGCCATCGTCGAGCACATCACGCACCGGGTCGCGGTGATGTATCTCGGCAAGATCGTCGAGGTGGCCGACCGCGCCACGCTGTTCGCGAACCCGCGCCACCCCTACACCCGCGCGCTGCTCTCCGCCGTGCCGGTGCCGGACCCTCTGGCGAAGCGCGACCGCATCATCCTGACCGGCGACGTGCCGAGCCCGATCAACCCGCCCAGCGGCTGCCGCTTCCACACGCGCTGCCCCTACGTGTTCGACCGCTGCCTGGCCGAGGAGCCGCTGCTGCGCGAGATGCCCGTGGGCGGGCCGGGCCAGCGGGCCGCGTGCCACCTGGACGAGTTGCCGGAATTGCGGGCGGTGCCGCAGGCGGCTTAAGGCGCGTTTTCCATATTCGAGCCGTGCCCCTGAGCACTCCTTCGAAAAGAGGCACTCAGAAACAAGCGAGGCCGCTCATCTCCACGCTGTAGCGGCCGCTCAAGCGATCCTTCCCGCAAGAGGGTCTGCGCAGGGCGGGAACGGACCGCCGGCGGCCCCTCACGGATCGCGGCAGCGGGGAGTGAGATGCAGCAGCCGCTGCATCAGCTCTATCGAGGCCTCCCGCGAGTACGAAGGCGGGTCGGCCCAGGTCTCGTCGTGCCTCGGCACAGCCTGGGCGACGACCGGGGACGGAGCTTGCGGCTGGTCGGCGCCGGGCTGCGCTGCCCGGCCCGCGCCCGGAGGCTGCGCCGCGCAAGCGCACAGCGCCTCGATGTCTTGGGGTGTGCGCCGCTTCCACGGCCGGGTGCCCGGCATGGCGGCGAGCCCGAGGTCGCGGCAGATATCGGCGATGATCTCGGCCACGGGGCGATCCCCGATGTCGTCCTCAAGCTCCGGCGCGTCCAGCCGCTCGCACAGCTCGGCCTGCAAGGCTTCGGCGTCGGCGCCGTCCGCCTTGCGCTGGATCACGTCCTCGACCTCGCGGAGGATGCGCCTCCGCGCCGCGACACGGTCCTGGCCGGCGGGCTTGTACGTCGGAAGTGGCTCGGCGACCTTGCGCGCGAGGGCGACCGTGCGGCGGACGGCGCGGGAGATGCGGTCGAACGCGACTGCTGCGTGCACGGCCGTGCTGGCCGGGTTCTCGGCCTGGGCCGTGGCCTGCCGATGGACGTCGCGGGCAAGATCGACGCCCATGTCGATCAGCTCGTGCAGCACCCGGCGGTAGTACTGGGCGTCCTCGGCCTGCTGGTCGGCCTGTTCGGCCGGGTGGGGGAGTGAGGCGGCGGAGGACATGGACGGGTTAGGGAGTTTATCCTTGAGCGCTGTCAAGGGGCGGGGGGTAGCGGTGCGGGGGAGGCAAGGCTTGGGGGCGCGCTGTGTGGGGCGGACCTTCCGGGTTTCGTGGTGAGCGGACCTAAACCCCGTCCAGTTTGGAAATCATAGTCCCGCCCC
>JBBSIT010000004.1:0-21285 GCA_038231995.1 Acetobacterales bacterium
GGCAAAGACGGAACGGCAGCCGATCTGTACCGCTTTCCGAACCAAAAATAGAATGCAAACTCAGACCTGTAGAGTGGGACGCCAACTCCGACCTTTGTTCTGCTGCACCTGCGTGCCCGGACTTTTGCCCCGGTTACTTGCTCCGTTGCTTACTCACAGTTGTGCCGACTTCGGCAGGGCTGCGTCACCGCAGGTTTTGACTTGGGCCGGATCAAGGCAGATCACGCTTCGTTCATCTCTGATCGCGGCTGCCAGCGCATCTGTGCCGCTGCCAAGCGTGATATGCTTGTGCTATCTACCTCGACATCTCGGCCGTGCACGTCGCACACTGGCCCCAATGCTCGCGAATCAGGAGACGCACGCCCGTGGATAACCAAGACATCACCGTAACCGGGAACACCGCGGTTGCCGGCAACAACAACCGGCTCACCGTTACCCCGGGAAGCTACGCCATCGCGGTCGCGGGCAGTGCGAACTCCATCAACGGCGGCACCGGCCCAAACGCATACAATGTCATCGGCGACGACAACGGGGTTACGGCAGGCAGCAGCGCCGCCCTCGTCCAGATCAGCGGCAGCCGGGACCAGCTTTCGGCCAACGGCCCCTCCCTCACGGCAACGTTGAACGGGGACCGGTTCACCGTAACGGCCGGGCAAGGCGTGCTCTACGTCAAGGGGAGCATGACCAACAGCACCTTCCTGGTGAACAGCGGCAACTCGAACTCGAACGCCTACGTCATCCCGGGCTTCGGCAATATCCTGTACAACAGCCAAGGCAACGACACGATCGCGATCAGCGACGAGGCGTTCGTCTTCGGCGGCGGCGGCGCCGACACGTTCGCCTTCCGCGCCGGCGTCAACACCGGCAACGGCCCCACGCTCGACAGCTTCACGGTCGGCCAGGACAACATCGCCATCCTTGTGAACTGGGCGGGCGGCGCCGGCATGACCGACCTCGGCCTCAGCCCCATGTCGTTCCTGACCGCGGCGCAGTTCGAGCAGGCCGCAGCACCCACCCGCGCCAGCACCCGCTTCATCTACGACCCGGCGAGCGGCAAGCTCCAATTCACGCCGTCGGGCTCCGGGACCGGCGAAAGGCAGTCCGTCGCGACCCTGCCGACGGGGCTGAACCTGCAAGCGAGCAACCTCTACATCGCCAACCAATACGCCTATGGCGCCCCGAGCCAGACACAACTGGACGGCTTGTCCGCCGTGTATCCGACCGCGGTGAACCCCGAGCCCAGCGCCGTGGCGCCCGTCCGCTTCGCGGTCACCGACACGACGATCAACTTCGCCAGCTCGGTCGAGCGCGGCCAAGTCCTGGTGAACGACCCCAACAACCTGGCGGCGCAGTTCATCTACAATGGCAATGACGTGCTCGCCGTCGCATCGCAGACGGCCGAGAACGTGTTCATCAAGTCCAACAGCACCGCGAGAGTCTCGGCGCTGGCCGGCAACGCCGGCAACGACGTGCTCGACGGCGGCCTGGGCAGCACCTTCCTGCGCGGCGGCGGCGGGCGAGACTTCTTCTTCACCGACGCACGCCAGTCCCAGTTCGTCTGGACCACGGTGCAGGACATCCAGCCCACCGAGGTCGTCACGCTGTGGGGCTTCCAGCAGGGCGTCAACAGCTACTCACTCCTGGCAAGCGCGGGCGCGGCGGGCAACGAGGGCGTGTCGCTCGAATCCACCATCAACGGCGCCCTCACCCGCGTGACGCTCACGGGCAAGACCATCGACGATTTCAACTCGGGCCGCATCGTCGTCAGCTACGGCCAGGCCGCCAACGGCACCTACCTCGCCATCAACGACATCTCGGCCTAGCCATTGATGCTGTCCGGGAGCGGGCCAGCCCGCTCCCGGACCGCAACATCAACAAGCGGTATCGACGCCCAGGACTTTAGTTGCCACTCTGTCGCGAGATGGAGGGTTCCCATGCGGCGCATCATCCTGTTCCTGCTGCTTGCCGCCGCGCCCGCGCTCGCCCAGGCGCCGCAGCAGCGCGAACTCACGATCACCAACCGGGCGCGCCAGCCCATCCGCGAGCTCTACGTCTCTCCGGCCAGCTCCGACGACTGGGGGGATGACCGGCTGGGCGACGCCAGCCTGGCGCCGGGCCGGCCGTTCCGCGTGCGGCTGGGGCGAGTGCGGGATTGCCGCTTCGACCTTCGCGTCGTATACGAGGACGAGCGCAGCGAGGAACGCCGCAGCGTGGACATCTGCCGCAACCGCCAGGTCGCCTTCGACGGCTCGGAGGCGCGGGCAGCGCCCGGGCCGACCCGGCAGGTCGAGCTGGTGAACCGCTCCGCGCTGCCGATCATCGAGGCCTATTTGTCGCCGGGGCCTCGCGCGAGTGGGGAACGGACCTGATCGCGGATGCGCTGGCCGCGGGCGAGCGGACGACACTGTCCTACGTCGGGCCGTGCGAGGCCGACCTCCGCGTCGTGTTCCAAAACCAGGCGGCGGAGGAGCGGCGCGGCATCAATATCTGCGAGCTGCCGAGCATCCCGGTCGCGCCGGGCTGGACGACGGCTGCGACCCCCGCGGCGCCGGAACCCCCGGCGCCAGAGCCCCCTGCCGCAGGGACCGAGACGGAGCTGACAGTCGTGAACCGGTCGCGCCTGACCATTCTGTCGCTCTACCTGTTCCCCGACGGCGCGGACGGCCCCGGCGAGGACCGGCTCGGCGACGACACGCTGGCCGCTGGCGACCGCGTGCGGCTGAACATCACGCGGGGCGCCGAGTGCCTGCACACGCTGCGCGTCGTCTATGAGGGCCCGACGCCGGACAAGGAGCGCGCCGGCATCGATCTCTGCAACACGCGCGAGCTCAGCGTCGGCGAGGAAGGGGTCCGCGCCGGCAACCCCGGCTCGTTCCGCAACGCCGGCCGCGTCCCGGTCGTAGCCCTGCGGGTCGACCGGCCCGGCGAGCCGCCCGGGCCGGACCGGCTCGGCGCCGCGATCATCGGCGTCGGCGGCACGTTCGAGCTCGAGGCGCCAGTGCCGGGCGAGTGTCTCTACGTCGCGACCGCGACCTTCCGCGACGGGCGCGACGCGCGGTTCGGCGCCGACCTGTGCCAAGGCGAGGAGATCACCCTGCGATAATCCGCATCATGGTTGCATTGGCGCTGCTCGGCACGGCCGCGGCGCAGGCGCAGGACCTGCCCGAGGCAGTCCGCGGCACCTGGGCGGAAGGCGGCTGTGCTGCGCCCAGCCTCGCGCTGCACGTGACGGCCCGCAGCATCGTGCAGCTCCGGCCGCGCGGCGAGCAGCGGCTATGGCGCGCCCATACCGTGACGGACGCGGGCGGCTGGACCGTGGCGACCGCGGGCGGCGCCGAGCAGCCGCGGCTGCTGCTGCGGCGGGAAGCCGACGCCCTGAGCTTCGCGCAGGCCGACCCGAAGTTGCGCGACGACGAGTTGCCGCGCGCGCCCAAGGCGACGCGATTGACGCCCTGCCCCGGCCTGCCGCTGCCGATGGCCGCGCTGCACGGCGAGGGCGTGGCGTTCCTGCAGGGGCTAGAGACGTTGGAGCCGCCCTGCGGCGGAGGCGACGGCCCGGGCTGCGTCGCCGCCTTCATGGCCTATGCCGACGTGACCGGGGATGGCCGCCTGACGACGGCCGAGATCGCTCGCGCGCTGCGCGGCGCCACGTGGTCCGTGCAGATGGCGGGCGGCACGACGGCGGAGGCGCTGGGCGCCGGGCTCGCAATCGCCGCCGGGGCGGGCACGGTGGCGGCGCGGCTGTTCGTCGAGGCGCTGGACTACGAGGGCCGCGGCAGCATCACGGCGACGGCGTTGCTGCAGGACCGCGTGCCGTTCCCCTCCGCCGCGCCGCCGCGCCCGGCGCCGGTGACGCCGCTGCCGCTGGAGCGGTTCGCGGAGTCCCTCAGGCCGCTCGCATCGCTGTTCGGCCTGCTGCCAGACCTACTCAAGTAGCTCGCCCGGCCAGCAACGGGCCGAGCACGTCCACCACGCCCGTGATAAGCAGTTGCACGCCGATGCAGAACAGCAGGAAGGCGGACAGCCGCGTCACGGTCCGGCTGCCGTTGCGGCCGAGAAAGGTCGACAGGCGGTCGGAGTTCGCGTAGGCGACCCAGATCACCCCCGCCATAACCACCGCAGCCAGCGTGACGCCGGCGTAGAACAGCCAGACGCCTTGCGCCGCCGACGGGTGCCCGGCGCCGAGCGCGACCGAGACGGCGATGGTGCCCGGCCCGGTGGTGAACGGCAGGGTCAGCGGGAAAAACGCCACATCATCCGCACCCTCCGCCGGCGACGCCTGCTCCTGCTTGCGCGCGTCCCGCCGCTCCGGGCTGTCCAACAGGCTCCATGCGAACAGCGACAGCACGAGCCCGCCGGCGATGCGCAGCGCCGCGATGCTGATGCCGAAGAACGACAGCACGTAGGACCCGGCCCACAACGCCGTGAGCATGACGAGCAGCGAGTAGAACCCGACCCGGCGCGCAAGTGCTACCCGTCCCTCATGCGTGCGCTCCGCGGTGGCCTCGCGAAAGATGAACGCGCCTGCCAGCGGGTTGATGATGGAGAACAGGGCGGGAAAGGCGAGCAGGAAGGCGCTCAGCATCTAAAGCGGCTTCAAGCTGATCGGACCCGCACTTGGGTCCGAGCGGCTTGAGTAGCCGCGTGAAACAAAGGCTAGAGCAGGTTCAGCTTCGCTGAACATGCTCTAACGCTTGCGCCGTAAGGGTAGGTTTGTCCGATAAACCACTCGTTTCAGGGCAAATGCACTGGTCACGCCCTGGACGCCGGGCATGCGGGTCAGCCGGGTGCGCAGGAATTCCTCGTAGGCGCCGAGGTCGGCGGCGACGACCCGCAGCAGGTAGTCGCTGGCGCCCGACATGACGTAGCATTCCATGATCTCCGGGCAGTCGGCGATGGCCTGCTCGAACGCCGCGAGGTGGTCCTCCGTCTGCGCGGAGAGCTTGACCGAGACGAACACGTTGACGGGCAGGCCGACCCGGTCCTGGTCGAGCAGGGCGACGTAGCGGCCGATGATGCCGCCCTCCTCCAGCAGCTTCTGTCGCCGATACGCCGGCGAGGCGGACAGGCCCGCCACCTCGGCCAGCTCGCCGCTGGTCGCCCGGGCATCGCGCTGCAGGTGATCCAGGATGGCCAGGTCGATCCGGTCCAGGCGCACGGGCAATCCTTCCACGTTGCAGTGCAACATTAGCAGACCCTGCCAATTCGGGGCCGATCATATCGCAAGTATGGCAGCACCCACCACGGGGTCGCGCGTTATAGTTGCGAGCTTGAACGCGTGAGGTCGTGCCATGGACGTTGGTTTCGCTCCGGCTCCCCCGACTCTAGAGAGCCGCTTCGCCGAGCTGGACAGCCCGGTGCTGCTGACTGGCATCCAGGCGCTGGTGCGGGTGCTGTTGGAACAGTCGCGGCTGGACCGGGCCGCCGGACTGCGCACGGGTGGCCTGGTTTCGGGCTATCGCGGCTCGCCGCTGGGCGGGCTGGACCAGGAGCTGTGGCGGCGTGAGGCGCTGCTGCAGGCGCATGGCGTGCGCTTCCAGCCGGGGCTGAACGAGGACCTGGCCGCGACCATGCTGTGGGGCTCGCAGGGTATCGACACATTCCCGGGCAAGCGCGTCGATGGCGTGTTCGGCATGTGGTACGGCAAGGGACCCGGCGTGGACCGCAGCGCGGACGCGCTCCGCTGCGCCAATATGCTCGGCACCGCAGCACTCGGCGGCGTGCTGGCCGTGGCCGGCGACGACCACGCCGCGCACAGCTCGGTATTCCCGCATCAGACCGACCAGATTTTCGAGGCGGTGATGATCCCCGTCCTACAACCGGCGGATGTGGGCGAGATCATCGATCTCGGTCTGGCCGGCATCGCCATGTCGCGCTTCAGCGGCACCTGGGTCGCGCTCAAGACCATCGCGGAGACGGCGGAGCAGTCCGGCATCGTCACCGTGCCGAGCTGGCGGAACTTCGTTCGGCCCGGCATCGCTCTGCCGCCGCACGGGCTCAACCAGGATCCGAGCCTGCCCTGGCCGTCGCACCGAGCAGAATTAGAGCGCCGGATGCTGGAGGAGCGGCTGCCCGCCGTGCTGGCCTGGGCGCGGGCGAACCGGCTGGACCGGCTGATGCACGGCCGCCCGGACGCGCCGATCGGCATCGTGACGGTCGGCAAGGCGCACCACGACGTGATGCACGCGCTGACCCAGCTGGGCCTGCGGGGCGCGCCGGAGATCGCCGTTTATAAGGTGGCAATGGCCTGGCCGATCGAGCCAGAGGGCCTGGGCCAGTTCGCCCAGGGCAAGCGAGCGCTGCTGGTCGTGGAGGAGAAGCGCTCGCTCGTCGAGGCGCAGCTCCGCGCGGCGCTCTACAACCTCGCCGCCGACGCCCGCCCGCCGATCGCGGGCAAGGCGGACTTGGCGGGCGCACCGCTGCTTCCCGCGGTGATGGAGCTGTCGCCCGAGATCGTCGCCCCTGCCCTCGCCCGCTTCCTGCGCGGCGCCGAGATCGACGTGGCGGAACCGGCCCCGGCCAGGACGCTCGCGCCCGTCGAGGGACTATTGGCCCGCGCCCCCGCGTTCTGCGCGGGATGCCCGCACAGCACGTCCACCAAGCTGCCGGACGGCAGCCACGCCATGGCCGGCATCGGCTGCCACATCATGGCGCTGAACACGCCCTCCCCGGACGGCGACTTTGCCACGCGCAGCTTCAGCCACATGGGCGGCGAGGGCGTGCCGTGGATCGGCCTCGCCCCGTTCACCGACACGCCGCACATGTTCGCCAACATGGGCGACGGCACCTACCAGCACTCCGGCCTGCTCGCCATCCGCCAGGCGGTCGCGGCCAAGGCGCGCATCACCTACAAGATCCTGTTCAACGACGCCGTCGCCATGACGGGCGGCCAGCCGGCCGAGGGCGGACCCAGCGTGATCTCCATCGCGCGCCAGGTCGCGGCCGAGGGCGTCGGCCTGATCGCCGTCGTCGCCGATGACCCGGCGCGGCTGCCGGCGCCGGACGCGCTGCCGCCGCGCACGCTGCGCGCCGGACGCGACGAGCTTGACGCCGTGCAGCGCCGGATGCGCGAGTACGACGGCACCAGCGTGATCGTCTACGACCAGGTCTGCGCCACGGAGAAGCGCCGCCGGCGCAAGCGCGGCACGATGGCTGCCGCCGAGACGCGGGTGACGATCAACGAGCGGGTCTGCGAGAACTGCGGCGACTGCACCGTGCAGAGCAACTGCATCGCGATCGAGCCGGTCGAGACCGAGTACGGCCGCAAGCGCCGGGTCTCCCCGACGAGCTGCAATACGGATCTGTCCTGCCTCAAGGGCTTCTGCCCGAGCTTCGTCACGGCGAAGTCCGATGCGCCGAAGACCTCGACCGACCCGTGGAACGCGCGGGAGAGCGCGTTGTTCGCTGGGCTGCCCGAGCCGCTGCTCCCCAGTCTCGGCACCCGTTGGCGCGGCCTGTTCGCCGGCATCGGCGGCGGTGGCATCGTGACATGCGGCGCGCTCGTCGCGGTGGCGGCGCACCTGGAGGGACGCCGGGTCAGCACATTGGACTTCACCGGGCTGGCGCAGAAGAACGGCGCGGTGGTGTCGCATGTGCAGGTCGCGGCCGCCGGGTCGGAGATCGACGTGGTGCGCATCCCGACGGGTGAGGCGGACCTTCTGCTCGCCGCCGATTTGGCGGTGGGCGCCTCGGCCGGCGTGCTGGACCGGTGCCGCGCGGACGCCGCCGTGGTGGGCAACCTGGACCTGCAGGCCGGCGCCGCGTTCCTGCGCGAGCGCGACGTGCGGGTGGATGCCGGGCTGCAACGCCGCGCCATCGGCCGGCGCACCGCGGCCGAGCGGTCCCGCTTCCTGCGCGCGGCGGCGCTGTCCGAGCGGCTGTTCGGCAACGCTCAGGCAATGAACACGCTGCTGCTGGGCCTCGCCTGGCAGCGCGGTCTGGTGCCGGTGGGCCGCGACGCGCTGCTGCGGGCGATGGAGATCAACGGCACCGCCGTGGCAATGAACCGCCGCGCGTTCCAGTGGGGCCGGGTGCTGGCCGAGCAGCCGGCGCTGGCGGACGAGGTGCTGTCCGACGCCGTTCGCCCGCTTGATCTGCCCGAGCTGATCGAGCAGCGCGCGGCTGAGCTGGTGCGCTACCAGGACGCGGCGCTCGCTGACCGCTACCGCGCGCTGGTCGGGCGGGTCAGCCAGCGGGAGACAGAGGTGGCCGGCGCGCCCGGACCGCTGACGCGCGCGGTGGCGGAAGGCTGGTTCCGCGTGCTGGCCTACAAGGACGAGTACGAGGTTGCCCGGCTGCATGCCGAGGCGACTCATGGCGACGCGCCGGTGTTCCACATGGCGCCGCCGCTGCTCACGCGGCGCGACCCGGCGACCGGGCGGCGTCGCAAGATCGCGGTGCCGGGCCGCATCGCCCTGCCGCTGTTCCGTCTGCTGCGCCACGGCAAGCGCCTGCGCGGGACCCCGCTCGACCCGTTCGGCTGGCAGGCGGACCGGCGGCTGGAGCGGAGCATGATCGCGGACTACGAGGCGGACATGGACCGCGCGCTGGCGGCTTTGCGCGGGGACAACCTGGCGGCCGCCACGGAGCTCGCGGGCTGGCCGATGCAGGTGCGCGGCTTCGGGCCGATCAAGGCGGCATCGTGGGAGGCGACCGGCGCCACGTGCAACGCATTGCTCGCGCGGCTCGACGACGCCACGGTCCCGATGGCCGCGGAGTAGCCGCGAACGGCCGCTTGCAGTAGCTTGACGCCCTGGCTGTAACCGAACGCGGAGGCTAGTCCGATGCTCGACACCACCGATCCCAACGCCCTCATCGTCGAGACCGCGCGGCGCTTCGCGCAGGACCGGCTGGCGCCCACCGCCGCGGTGCGGGAGAAGGCGGGCGCGATCGAGCCCGAGATCATCCGCGAACTCGGCGAGATGGGATTCCTCGGCGCCATCAACTCGGCGGAGTGGGGCGGGTCCGAGATCGACTACGTGACCTACGCGCAGGTGGTCGAGGAGATCGCGGCCGGCGACGGCAGCGTGTCCACGCTGGTCAGCGTGCACAACGCGCCGACCTGCGAGATCCTGGAGCGGTTCGGCTCGCCCGAGCAGAAGGAGCGCTGGCTGCGGCCGATGGCGAGCGGCGAGGTCGTGGCGAGCTTCGCGCTGACCGAGCCCGGCGCCGGGTCGGATGCTTCCGGGCTGCGCACCCGGGCGGAGCGGCAGGGCGACGGCTACGTCATCAACGGTAGCAAGCAGTTCATCTCCAACGCCCGCATCGGCAAAACCACGATCCTGTTCGCCGTTACCGACCCGGCGGCCGGCAAGAAGGGCATCAGCGCCTTCGTGGTCGCCAACGATACGCTGGGCTTCTCGGTGTCGCGGGTGGAGAGCAAGCTCGGCCAGAAGGCGTCCGATAGCTGCGCGCTGTCGTTCGACGACATGCACGTGCCCGAAAGCCAGCGCATCGGCGCCGAGGGCGAGGGCCTCAAGATCGCGCTGAGCACCTTGGAGAGCGGCCGCATCGGCATCGCGGCGCAGAGCGTCGGCATGGCGCGGGCGGCGCTGGAATACGCGATCGGCTACGCCAAGGAGCGCAAGCAGTTCGGCAAAGCGATCATCGAGCATCAGGCCGTGGCGTTCCGGCTGGTGGATGCCAAGACGCGCCTGTCCGCCGCGCGGGAGCTGACACATCGGGCGGCGCGGCTGAAGGACGCCGGGCAGCCGGCGCTGGAAGCGGCGGCGATGGCCAAGTTGTTCGCGTCCGAGGCGGCGGAGGCGATCTGCACCGCGGCGATCCAGACGCTCGGCGGCTACGGCTACCTCGCGGACTACCCGGTGGAGCGCATCTATCGCGATGTCCGGGTGTGCCAGATCTACGAGGGCACGTCGGACATCCAGAAAGTCATCCTGCAACGGATGCTCTGATCCGCCTCGGACTTGCCGTCGCGGCGCTGCTGGCGGCGACGCCCGCATGGGCCTGCCGGGTTCAGCAGCGCGCCGAGGCGCCGGTTGCCCTGATCGGGGGGGGACTCCCGCTGGTGCCGGCCAGCCTGGGCGGACGCGCGGTCACGATGGTGCTCGACACCGCCGCGCAGGAGCACCTGATCACGCCGGAGGCGGCAGCGATGCTCGCCCTCCCGCGCGACCCGGCCCAGCGGTCGCAGCTCTTCGGCACGGGCGGGCAGGTCATCGTCGAGAACGCGGTGCTGCCGTCGTTAGGCTTCGGCGGCCTGGTCCTGCCGCCGCGCAGCGTGCCGGTGGCGCCCGTGCCCGGCTTGCCCGCGACCGAACCGCCTATCGCCGGGCTGCTCGGCGCACCGCTGCTGGCCGGGCTGGAACTCGATCTGGACATCCCGCGCGGACGGATGGCGCTGTACGCCGTGAGCGATTGCCCGGATGGCCCCCGCCCGTTCGCGCCGCCCTATGTCCTGCTGCCGCTGCGGCTTGGCCCGGAGGGGCAGCCCATCGTCACGGTGTCGGTGAACGGCGTAGCGCTGGAGGCCGTGCTGGACACCGGGTCGCGCGCAACGCTGCTGACGGAACAGGCGGCCGCGCGCGTGGGGCTCGGGGCGGCGCAGCGCACGGGCACGGCGAGCGGGGTGGACGGATCGGCCGTGCCGGTGCGCCAGCACGCAGTGCGGGAGTTGCGGGTCGGGTGGGAAGCCTGGTCCGGCGCCGTTGTCAGCGTGGCGCGAATTGACATTCCAGGCGCCGACATGCTGCTCGGGATGGACTACCTCGCGGCGCGGCGCGTATGGGTGAGCTCCGCGAGCGGGCGGGTGTTCCTGCAGGCGCCGGGCACGCAGTGAAAGAGCGTCAGCGCCCGGGCATCGGCAGCGGCGTATCCGACTTGATCCGGCGCAGGGACATGTTGGAGCGGATGTCGGCCACCATCGGCAGCGTCAGAAGCCGCTCGGTCAGCAACGCCTCGTAGGCGCGGAGATCGGCGACCACGATTTCGGCCAGGAAGTCCGCTGTGCCGGAAACCATGTGGCAGGACACGACCTCCGGCAGCGCTGCGAGCGCGTCCTGCAGGGCTTGTGCGTTGTCCCGCGAATGACGCGCAACCTTGATCTCGACGAACACCGTGAGGCCGAACCCGAGGGCTTCCCGGTCCAACACCGCCCGGTAGCCCCGGATGGCGCCCGCCGCCTCAAGCCGCTTCACCCGCCGCAGGCACGGCGACGGGGAGAGCGCGACACGCTGCGCGAGGTCCACGTTGGTCAGCCGCCCGTCCCCTTGCAGGGCGGCAAGGATGCGGCGATCGGTGCTATCGAGGTCCATTGGGCACATCAAGCCTGCAAAACGGCAGTTTCGGCAATCTTACGCTCATTCCAGCCGGAATTGAGGCAGAGAACGCAAGGACTTGCCCTGGCTTTCCGTGCGATCCCTTCCCTGACCAGAGGAGGACAGCGATGATCGCACGTGTGTGGCATGGGTGGACGACGCAGGCGATGACCGACACCTACGAGGGGTTGCTGAGGGGCGAGATCTTCCCGAGCATCCTCGCCAAGCAGCTCCCAGGCTTCGTGCGCATCGAGCTGTTCCGCCGCGAGCTGGGGCAGGAGGTCGAGTTCATGACGGTGATGTGGTTCGCCTCGCAGGATGCGATCACGGCGTTCGTGGGCGAGGACCACGGAGTTTCATACGTGCCGGCCAGCGCGCGGCAGGTGCTCGCGCGTTTCGACGAGCGCGCCGCGCACTACGAAGTGCGTGAGGAGCGGGACGCGATGCCGGGTTGAAGCCGCCTACGCCGTCTCCCGGAACAGCTCCCGCCCGATCAGCATCCGGCGTATCTCGCTCGTCCCCGCGCCGATCTCGTACAGCTTCGCATCGCGCAGCAGCCGCCCCGTCGGGTAGTCATTGATATACCCGTTGCCGCCGAGCGCCTGGATGGCCTCCAGCGCCATCCACGTCGCCTTCTCCGCGGCGAACAGGATGGCACCGGCGGCGTCCTTGCGGGCCGTCTCGCCGCGATCGCAGGCTTTCGCGACGGCATACACGTAGGCCCTGGCCGCGTTCATGGTCGTGTACATGTCGGCCAGCTTGCCCTGCATGAGCTGGAACTCGCCGATCGCCTGGCCGAACTGCTTGCGCTCGTGCACGTAGGGCAGCACCACGTCCATGCAGGCCTGCATGATGCCGAGCGGCCCGGCGGCCAGCACGGCGCGCTCGTAGTCGAGCCCGCTCATCAGCACGTTCACGCCGCGCCCGATGCCGCCGAGCACGTTCTCGTCGGGCACCTCGCAGTCCTGGAACACCAGCTCGCCGGTGTTGCTGCCGCGCATGCCGAGCTTGTCCAGCTTCTGCGCCACGCTGAAGCCGGGCATGCCGCGCTCGATCAGGAAGGCGGTGATCCCCCGTGGCCCTGCCGCCGGGTCCGTCTTGGCATACACCACCAGGGTGTCCGCCTCCGGCCCGTTGGTGATCCACATTTTCGTGCCGTTCAGCACGTAGCGATCCCCCTGCCGGTCCGCCCGCAGCCGCATGCTCACCACGTCCGACCCGGCGCCGGGCTCGCTCATCGCCAGCGCGCCTACGTGCTCGCCGCTGACCAGGCGCGGCAGATAGCGGCGCTTCTGCGCCTCCGAGCCGTTCTTGCGGATCTGGTTGACGCAGAGGTTGCTGTGCGCGCCGTAGCTGAGGCCCACGGAGGCGGAGGCGCGGCTGATCTCCTCCATGGCGACGCAGTGCTCCAGGTAGCCCATCCCGGCGCCGCCGTACTCCTCCTCGACCGTGATGCCGAGCACGCCGAGGTCGCCCATCTTGCGCCAGAGGTCGGCGGGGAAGTCGTTGCTGCGGTCGATCTCGGCGGCGCGCGGCGCGATCTCGTCGGCCGCGAAGGTCTGGACCGAGCCGCGCAGCATGTCGGCGGTCTCCCCCAGGTCGAAGTTGAGGCCGGGCATCTGGTTGGTCAGGCTTGCGGACACGGCCTGTATCCTCTTCAAATCGAGCGGGTGAAGCCGGACTATAAGGCAGGGAGCGACCATGACCAGCACCGCGATCAGCTACGTCCACGGCGCGACCACGATCCCGCTGCTGGGCGAGACGCTCGGGCAGAACCTGGACCGCACGGTGGAGCGGCACGGCGACCGTCCGGCGCTGGTGGTGCGCAGCCAGGGCGTGCGCTGGACCTACTGCGAGCTGGCCGAGCAGGTGGAGGCGTTCGCCGCCGGGCTGCTGGCGCTCGGGCTGCGCCGGGGCGACCGGGTCGGCATCTGGTCGCTGAACAACGCGGAATGGGTGGTGACGCAGTTCGCGACGGCCAAGGCCGGCATCGTGCTGGTCAACATCAACCCATCCTATCGCCTGACCGAGCTGGAGTTCGCGCTCAACAAGGTCGGCTGCAAGGCGCTCATTACCGCGACCCGGTTCAAGACGAGTGACTACATCGGCATGCTCGGGCAGCTCGCGCCGGAGCTGGCGGGGTCGGCGCCGGGCCAGCTCGCGTGCGCCCGGCTGCCGGATTTGCGCACCGTCATCCAGATCGGCGGCCGCACCCCCGGCGCCCTGGCGTTCGAGGATGTGGCGGCGCTGGGCGGCCCGGACGAGCGCGCGGAGCTCGACCGGCTGCAGGGCGAGCTGCAGTTCGACGACCCGATCAACATCCAGTTCACCTCCGGCACCACTGGCACGCCGAAGGGTGCGACGCTCACGCACCACAACGTGCTGAACAACGGCTTCTTCATCGGCGAGGCCATGCGGCTCACCGAGCAGGACCGGCTGTGCATCCCGGTGCCGCTGTATCACTGCTTCGGAATGGTGCTCGGCAACCTCGCCTGCACGACGCACGGCGCCGCCATGGTGCTGCCCGGCGAGGGGTTCGACCCGCTGGCCGTGCTGGAGACCGTGGCGGAGGAACGCTGCACCGGGCTGCACGGCGTTCCCACCATGTTCATCGCCGAGATGGAGCACCCGGAGTTCGACCGGTTCGACCTGTCCAGCCTGCGCACCGGGATCATGGCCGGCTCGCCCTGCCCGATCGAGGTGATGCGCCGGGTGATGGAGCGGATGCACCTGAGCGAGATCACCATCTGCTACGGCATGACGGAGACGAGCCCGGTGAGCTTCCAGAGCTCGGTGGACGACCCGCTGGAGCGCCGGGTCAGCACGGTGGGGCGGGTCCATCCGCACCTGGAGGTCAAGATCGTGGACGCGGAGGGCCGGGTCGTGCCGCGCGGGGCGCCGGGCGAGCTATGCACCCGCGGCTACAGCGTGATGCTCGGCTACTGGGACGACGCGCCGCGCACGCAGGAGGCGATCGACCCGGCGCGCTGGATGCACACCGGCGACCTCGCGGTGATCGACGACGAGGGCTTCTGCAACATCGTCGGCCGGATCAAGGACGTGGTGATCCGTGGCGGCGAGAACGTGTATCCGCGCGAGGTCGAGGAGTTCCTGTACAATCACCCCGCCATCCAGGACGTGCAGGTGTTCGGCGTGCCGGACGCACGCTTCGGCGAGGAACTCTGCGCCTGGGTGAAGCTGCGCGCCGGCGAGGCGCTGACGGAGGCGGAGGTGCGCGCCTACTGCGAGGGGCAGATCGCGCGTCAGAAGGTGCCGCGCTACGTGCGGTTCGTGGACGAGTTCCCGATGACGGTGACGGGCAAGATGCAGAAATTCCTGATGCGCGAGACGATGGAGCGGGAGCTGGGGGTCGTGGCGGCGGAGACGGCCTAGCGCCTGCTCTGCCGTGACGACGATGGTTCATGGGTTGCAATACGGTCGGCGAGTGCTGGCGCTCAGCGACAGTAGGGGACATGTGCGCCGGGCCATAGATAGTGTATGTTGATCCACCTTGAATCGGCCCGGCTCAGCCCAGGCTCTTTGAATCGGACCGCAGATGAGAGTCGCCGACATCCTGAGCCTGATCGACAACGGCGTGATCGCGCTGCCGGAGTTTCAGCGTGGCTACGTGTGGAATCGGGACCAGGTTCGCCATCTGTTGCAGTCGCTCTACCGGGGTCACCCGATAGGTAGTCTCCTGGTCTGGGTTACCGCCGCGGGCACTACCGCGGCGAGGGGTTCGGAACCTACTGGTTACGGCACGGTTGAACTTCTACTCGATGGACAGCAGAGGATCACCAGCCTGTACGGCATCATCCGCGGCAGGCCGCCAACCTTCTTCCATGGCGACACACGCGCGTTTCTTGATCTCTACTTCAATGTAGAAACCGAGAAATTCGAGTTTCACCTGCCGATGAAGATGGCCAATGACCCAACGTGGATAAGCGTGACCGCGGTGATGCAGAAGGGCGCCGTGCCGTGCGCGATGCCGTTCCTGACCGGGCAGCACCCGAACGCGTCGGTCTACCTGGACCGCTTGAATGCGCTTGAGAGGGTCAAAGAGCGGCCAATCCACGCGGAGAAGATCACCGGCGACGACAAGACCGTCGAAGTCGTGGTGGACATCTTCAACGAGATCAACTCGGGCGGCACAAAGCTGTCAAAGGGTGACTTGGTTCTGGCCAAGCTCTGCGCCGCCCGGCCGCAAGCGCGCAACGAGATGCTCGTTCGCCTCGATGGGTGGCGCAAGCAGGGCTTCAATTTCGAGCTGGACTGGCTGCTGCGCTGCATCACGGCAGTCCTGACTGGCCAGGCACGCTTCGAGGGGCTGAGCAAGACAAAACCGGACGAGTTCGTGGACGGCCTTAGGCGAGCAGGCGAGCTCGTGGATAAGCTGCTCAACTTGATCTCCGGCCGTCTCGGACTGGACCACGACCGGGTTCTCGCTGGGCGCTATGCACTGCCGGTCATGTGCTGCTACCTCGAGCAGGCTGGAGGCAAGCTCGTGAGCAAGGCGGCGCAGGATCGCCTGCTCTATTGGTACGTGCACAGCTTCATGTGGGGTCGCTACGCGGGCTCGACCGAGACGGTGCTGAACCAGGACCTCGCGGCGCTGAAAGCCGGAGATACCGCCTACGAGCAGCTAGTGCAGCAGCTAAACCGCGTCCAGTTTGGAAAGCATAGTGCCGTTTCCCTGGTCGCCGCACCATTCAGGGGAGAGCCTCTCCTAACCCTCCTACCGGCAGCGCTCAGAACCACGGGTTTCAAACTGGACGGGGTTTAGAACTGATTCGCGGCGACCTCGCCGTCCGCGCAGAGGACTTCGGTGGCTGGAGCGTCGGCGCCCGATTCTATCCCATGCTCTACTTGCTCACGCGCGTCCTCGGCGCTCGGGATTGGGGGACAGGGCTGCCGCTCAACGCGCACATGTTGGGCAAGGGCACCAAGTTACAGACTCATCACATCTTCCCCAAGGCACAGCTCTACAAGGCCGGATACGAACGACGCGACGTCAACGCCGTCGCGAACTTCTGCTTTCTGACGGCCGAAACGAACCAGGCGCTCGGCGACCGGCTGCCCGAGAACTATTTTCCTGAAATCGAGGGCCGACACCCCGGCGCGCTCGCCTCGCAGTGGATCCCTGCCGATCCTGCACTGTGGCAATTGGAACGCTACGCCGATTTCCTGGCTGCACGCCGTGAACTGCTCGCCCATAAGGCCAACCAGTTCCTCAACGGCCTACTTGCCCCGTCCACCATCGTGGCAGCAGAGCAGGACGGCCCCGTCGTGCAGATCGGTAGAGGACTTACCAGCCTCGACGCGAACGAGGCGGAGATGTCGGCGGAGGTACAACCGCTGCTGGCTTGGTTAACTGACCAGGGCATCGCGGCGCCGGCCATTGATGTCGAAGTCGCATCCGCGGATGGAGGGAAAGCTATCGCCGTTGCCGACCTCGCTTGGCCTAGCGGAGTCCAGCCTGGCCTGACTGAGCCAGTCGCGCTTGTGCTGGATGGTACGCCGCAGGAGGTGTCAGCGCTCTCAGCGTCAGGGTATCGGGTGCCCACGTCCGTGGACGACCTGCGTCGTCACCTCGGCCGGCACGCACCCCAGCCGGAGGGCGTGCAAGCAGCTTGACCCGTGCTCGCTCACGCGGACTTGCCCAACCCATTTAAGGTGTTGTACGCTGGTCACAGCTCGGCATTCCGCCCGTTCACCAACCCCGCCACATGCTCCCCGATCGCCAGCGCCGCCGTCAGCCCCGGGCTCTCGATGCCGAACAGGTTCACCAGCCCGCCCACCCCATGCTCCGCCGGCCCCGCCACCACGAAATCCGCCGGCGGCTCCCCCGGGCCGCTGATCTTCGGCCGGATGCCCGCGTAGCCCGGCGCCAGCGCACCGTCCCGCAGACCCGGCCAGTAGCGGCGGATTGCGGCGTAGAACCCATCGGCCCGGCGCACATCCACGTCGTAGCTCTCGTGGTCCACCCACTCCGTATCCGGCCCGAACCGCGCCTGGCCGCCGAGGTCCAGCGTGATATGCACGCCGAGGCCGGCCGCTTCCGGCACGGGGTAGATCAGCCGCGAGAACGGTGCGCGGCCCAGCAGCGAGTAGTAGCTGCCCTTGCAGAGATAGGCCGTGGGGATGGTCTCCGGCGGGATGCCCTCGATGCTGCGGGCAAAGTCCGGCGCATGCAGGCCAACCGCGTTGACCAGCACCTCGCACTCGAACTCCATCGGCTCGTCGCCGCCCACCTGCAGCCGGAAGCCGCCGCCCGTCTGTACCGCGCCGCCCAGCACGCGCGCGTGGAACGCGACCGCGCCGCCGGCGGACTCCAGGTCGCCCTGGTAGCTCAGCATGAGCGCGTGGCTATCGACGATGCCGGTGGAGGGCGAGACGAGCGCGGCTGAGCAGGCGAGCTGCGGCTCCATGCGCGTCGCCTCGTCGCCGCCGATCGGCACAAGGTCGTCCACGCCGTTGGCGGCGGCCCTGGCGCGGATGGTGTCCAGGACCGGCGCCTCGCCCGGCGTCGTCGCGACGATCAGCTTGCCCAGCCGCGCGTGCGGGATGCCGCGCTCGGCGCAGTAGGCATAGAGCGCGTGCTTGCCCGCCACGCAGAACCGCGCCTTGAGGCTGCCGGCGGGATAGTAGATGCCGGCGTGCACCACCTCGGAATTGCGCGACGACGTGCCGGTGCCGATGCCCTCCGAGCCCTCCAGCACCACCACGTCCCGCCCCGACAACGCGAGCGCCCGCGCGACGGCGAGCCCGACCACGCCCGCGCCCACGACGACGCACTCGACCCGTTCGATCATCCCGCCAGCGTCAGCACGAAGCGGGTGCCCTTGTGCGAGCGGTCGAGCGCCAGCGTGCCGCTCACGTTCTTGGCCATCGCGGCCACGATGACGTTGCCAAGGCCGCTGCCCTGCGGCGCCGCGTCGGCATCGGGGTAGCCGACGCCGTCATCCTCCACCACCAGCGCGAAGCCGGCCTGCTCCGTGCGGCTGACATCGACTCGTATGTCGCCGGGCTGCCCGTTGGGGTAGGCGTATTTGAGCGCGTTGGTCACGAGCTCGTTGACGACGAGGCCGATGGCTACGGCGCGGTCGGTCTTGATGTCCACCGGGTCGGCGCGGAGCCGGATGGTCGGCCCGGCCTCCTCCGCCGCGACGGCGCTGCGCAGCTCCTGGATCAGCCCGTCCAGGTACTGGTCCATCCGCACCTGCTCCACATCCGCCGAGGTATAGAGCCGGCGGTGCACGAGGCTCACGGCCTCGACGCGCTCCACCGCGCGCCGCAGCACGCCGCGCGCCTCCGGGTCGCGCACGCGCCGGGCCTGCAGCTCGATCAGCGAGCCGATCAGTTGCAGGCTGTTCGCCACACGGTGGTTGACCTCGCGCAGCAGCAGGGATTGCTGCTCGGCCAGCCTCTCCAGCCGGTCCCGGCTGTCGCGCAGCTCCCGTTCCGCCTGGTCCTTGGCCCGGCGCAGCGCGACCTCGGCGATCGCCTGGCGGACCGCGTTGGCCAGCAGGTCGAGGAACGCGCCCTGCACGTCCTTCACCACGTAGTCGGCCGCCCCTTCCTTCAGCGCAGCGACGGCGATGCGCGGCTCCTCGGCGGCGGTGACGAAGATGACGGGCGCGAAATGCGGCAGCGTGAGCAGCTCGGGCAGGATCTCCAGCCCGTCCCGGCCGGGCATGTAATGGTCGAGCGCGATCGCGTCGAAGGCCTCCTCCCGGGCCAGCGCGAGGCCCGCCTCCCCGTCGGGCGCGGTGCGGACCTGGAACCCGGCCCGCTTCAGGTGGCGCTGCACCAGCCGGGCGATGCCCGGATCGTCGTCGATATAGAGGACCTTGACGGCGCCCGGGGCGCTGGGAGCCGTCACGCTGTCTCAGGCACTTGCATGACGGCGAGGAACAGCCCGAGCTGGCGGATCGCGGTGGCGAAGCTCTCGTACTCCACCGGCTTGGTGATGTAGACGTTGCAGCCCAGATCGTAGCAGCGCTGGATCTCATGCTTGTCGTCGGTCGTGGTCAGCACGATCACCGGCACGCGCTTCAGGTGCTCGTCCGCCTTGACCCGCATCAGGATGTCGAGCCCGCTCATGTCGGGCAGGTTGAGGTCGAGCAGCAGCAGGATCGCCGCGGGGGCGGTGCGCCGGCCGGCGCCGTCCTCGCCGAACAGGTAGGCGAGCGCGCTGGTGCCGTCGGTGAACGGGATGATGGGGTTGTTCACCCCGGCCCGCCGCACGTTCTTCTCGATCAGCCGGGCATGCCCCGGGTCGTCCTCGATCAGCAGGAAGGTCACTGGCAGCGCGTTCATGCGGCTTCGTCCGTCTGGGTCTGGGGCGTCGGCGGCAACTGGATATGGAACACGGTCCCCTCCCCTAGCACAGACTCGAAGCGGATCGAACCACCCAGGCGCCGCACCAGCGCGCGGACATGGGCGAGCCCGATGCCCTCGCCGGCCACGCTCTGGTCGCCGGCCCGGCGGAACAGCTCGAACACCCGCTCCCGGTCGCGCTCGTGGATGCCGCGGCTGTTGTCGGCGATGGTGAAATGGGCCGTCCCGCCCTCGATGCGTCCATCAACCCGGATGCGGACGGGCCGGCCGGGCTGCCCGTATTTCAGCGCGTTCTCGGCCACGTTGGCGAACACCTGCTCCACCGCCATGCGGTCGGCCACGATGTCCGGGACCGCGCCGATCTCGATCGCGGCCCCCGCCGCCTGCATCTGATGCGCCAGGCTCTCCGCGATCCCCTGCATCACCGCCGCCATGTCCAGCCGCTCCGGCTGCAGGGTGCGGCGCCCCTCGCGCGACAGCTTGAGGATGGCGCCGATCAGCCGGTCCATCTTGGCGGTCGAGGACCGGATGAAGCGCAGCGCCTCCGGCATATCGTCGTTGGCGGCGAGCGCCACGTCGGGCGGGATGTTCGCCGGCTGCGCCTCGATGTGCTCGCGCACCACGCCGGCCGCCTGCTCCAGCTCGCTCGTGAACCCCATGATGTTGACCAGCGGCGCCCGGAGGTCGTGCGAGACGATGTACGCGAAGCGCTGGATCTCCTCGGTCGCCGCGGTGAGATCGGCAGTTCGGCGCGCGACGATCGCCTCCAGCGAGTCGTTCGCCTCCTCCAGGTCGGCGTTCGCGTCGGCAAGCAGGCTCCGGGCCGCGCGCAGCGTCCGGACATTGCGGCGGATCGTGATGCCGGCGAGGACGCCGAGCACGAGCACGACCAGCACGCCGCCGGCCTCGAGCGCCACGAGCAGTTGCCCGCGCTGGTTGATCTCCGCGAAATGCCGATCCAGGGTGGCTTCCTGATCGGCCGCGAGCGCCGCGGACAGCCGGCGGATCTCGTCCATGAAGACCTGGCCCTGGTCGGTCTGCACCAGGGCGAGCGCCGCGTCCTTGTCGCCCGCCGCATAGAGTTCAACCGTGCGCCGCACCTCGGCGAGCTTGGCGTCGGTGGCGGCCCGCAGCGGCGCGACCAGGCGCTGAACTTCGACATCGAACGGCAGGGTGCGCTCGAACTCCGCCACCAGGCCCGGCAACCGCGTCAAGCCGGCCCGGTAGGGTTCGAGATAGCCATCCTTGCCGGTCAGGAGATACCCGCGCTGCCCCGACTCGACCTCCTGTATCGCGAGCGTCACCTCGGCAACCGTGGTCCGCGCATCCTGGGTGACGGCGGCCACGCGCACCGCCTCGGCGTTGCGGGCCGCCAGCCACACCGAGCCGGCGACGATGCCGAGCAGCAGCAGCGCCGCGCCGAGCGCCAGCAGCCCCGTCGCACCTCGCGCACCGCCCTGCGCGGTGCGGTCTAGCATGGACGTCATCGGCGTTCCTGTGAGGTGACAGAAAAAAGCAGAATAGCATACGCACCATGAGCAGCTCCGCCTTGTTGGCATGCAGCCGCTTGAGCAGACGATCCAGCGTGGCAAAGCCGGTGCGGCGGCGGAAGCTGCGGTCGAAGCGTGCCCGTAATTCGCTGCGGCGGCGCGGCGTCGGGTCGAGGCGA
>JBBSIT010000005.1:0-20439 GCA_038231995.1 Acetobacterales bacterium
GGTGCGGCCGGTGGGGTGCTGGGCACCGAAGGATATCCCGATCGCGGTGGCGCAGACCAGCGGGCGGCAACGTCTAAATGTTCACGGCGCGATTGACCTGGAGACCGGCAAGACCCGCATGCTGGATGTGCTGACGGTGGATGCCGCCAGCACGATCATGCTGCTGATGGCGATTGAGGCGATGTATCCGGGCAAGCGGGTCATTCACCTGTTTCTGGACAATGCGCGATACCATCACGCGAAGCTGGTGCAGGCCTGGCTGGCCAGGCCAGGGTGCCGGATCAAACTGCACTTCATCCCAGCCTACTGCCCGCATCTGGACCCGATCGAGCGCCTATGGGGCTTGATGCACAAGCACGTCACCCACAACCGGTGCCACCCAACGTTCGCCGACTTCAGCGGCGCGATCCTGACGTTCCTGCGTGAGGAGGTGCCCAGGAAGTGGCACTTCTATTGTGACGCCGTATCGGACAACTTCCGCGTCATCTCGCCCAAGGATTTTCGGATCCTGGCGTGAACGGGGTATATCTGAAAATGAGGGGAGTCTTGAGGTGACCAGCGCCACCTGCTCTCGATGCATCCCTGGCGAGGCGTGCGCATCCTGCGCCCAGACGATTACCTCGCGCTGCAGGGGTCGTGACCAAGCACGAGATCACCGCCCAGGACATCGCGCCGATCCTTGATGCCGGGCGGCAGGAAGCGGAAACAGAGTTCGAGGCGTGTTCAGGAGGAGGATAGGATGGACGTGCGCCTGATCCGGACGGAGGCCGAATACCGCCAGTCACTGGAAGAGATCGCGACCTTGCTGGACGCCAGCATGGGGTCGCCCGGTGGTGACCGGTTCGATGCCCGCCGCTACACGTCCCTGCTGCTGCAGACCCGTACCCGCGCCCTCGACGGAATGCTCCGGCCTCTGTTCGAGCGGCGGTATCCAGAGTTCGCCAACGGCAATTCAGCCAGCGCTAATCAGGCAGCCGCAGCGTGAGCACCCTACTTCCTCATGGTCCCGCACTCTACGGCAAGCGCCATGCTGGACCCGTGGGCGGCGGCGCTGCCCAGTTTGCCGGGTTCGTGATGGCGGCCATCGTGCGGTCCGAGTTGCGCGGCGCTGGAGCTGGCATATGCGGCCGCACCAGGCGGCCCCACCCGGCCTCACCCACCACGACCCCGTCACGCATCACGATCCGGCCGCGCACCAAGGTCATTACGGGGGCGCCGCATGTCGCCCGACCCTCGAACGGGGTGATTCGGCTGCGCGAGTGCAGCCGCCCGCCCGCGATCCGGCCCGGCCGCGCCAGGTCCACCACGGCGATGTCAGCATCGGCCCCCGGCGCCAGCAGGCCTTTGCGCGGATACAGGCCGAAGGCGCGCGCCGGCGCGGCCGAGCTCGCGCGCCTCCAGCTCGCGGCCGACGACCTCGGCATCGGGCCAGAGACTATGAAGCACGTTGCGCCGCTCGGGTGGGAGCACCTGTCGCTCACCGGCCACTATGGATGGGACACAACCGACGCGCCCAGACCGGGCGAATTGCGGCCGCTCAGAACCAGGCCGTCGCTGCTGGCCGCGTGACCGCAGTAGCGTTCACGTCTGTTCCGCTCTGGCGTACACGGCGGTCACTTTCTTGCAGTGACCCCTGTATCGGTAAATTTGACTTTGCTATACCATGCTGGATTATAGCACGCCTGCCTCATTACTGGAGGACTCTGGAATTGCGCATTCCGGTTTTCGCGATCGGCTGATCCAGCCGATGGTGATCACCTGCTGCACGCCGTCCTGTGAGGGTGGCGGGCGGCACGATGGAGCAGCGGAGCGATGCTGCTGGCGGTTGCAGATGTGTCATCCAAGCTACGGCTGAGTCCAGCCGGATCACCCGGCGAACGTCAGCGCCTCCGCTCCGCCGATTGGGCCCAGGTTATCGTTGAAAAATCGCTTGGGCCGGAAGCGATCCAGCGCTGGTTCCGGCGTGCCGCCCGCGATCTCCTGCGTTACAGCCTTGCCCAAGAACGGCGACAGCGTCACGCCGCTGTGGGTGATGACAAGGTAATAGCCGTCCGCCCCTGGCACTGGGCCGATGGCCGAATACCCGTCGGCCGGAACCGGGCGGACGGTGATGCGCGCCGCTTCCGGCCTCATGGTCTCGAGCGCCGGGTAGAGCCGCGCTGCCTGCCTCACCAGAGTGTGCGCTTCCTCCATGTCGGCACTCGGGGTGGCGCCCTCGGCAATGCGCGTGTCCATGTCGTTGTCGTGCAGCATGAGCCGGCCGGCGCCGTCGGGGCGTACGTCCACGATGCTGGTGCGCAGCACGCGCTGCAGGCTGACGGGCGCGGGCGGGGTGAACACCAGGAAGCCGACGCGGGGCGCGAGCGGGATGTGAAGCTCGGGGTTGCGGCTGGCCTCGTTGCCCCAGCGCCCCGCACAGTTCACGACCCGGTCGGCATGGAACTGGCGTCCGTCCACCGTGGTCACACCCGTAGTGCGGCCGCCTTGGAGCCCGATTTCGCTGACGCGCGCGCCGCGGTGCAGCGTGGCGCCGTGCCGGATGGCCGCCTGCATCATGGCGTGCGCGTAGGGGATCGGGTCCAGCCAGGCATCGCCGGGCCAGTAGGCGATGGTGCAATCGCCCAGGGCGCCGATGTCCAGGTCCGGTTCCAGCTCGCGGAGCTGGGCGGGGGTCAGGATCTCCGACTTGTAGTCCCACTCCTGCAAGCGCCTGACCTTGGCGATCAGCACCTCCCGCTCCGCGTCGGTGCTGACGACCTCCAGGCTGCCACCCTCGTGCAGCCACGGCGCGCCGCCCAGCTCGTCGCGGACCGCCCGGTGCCCGAGCATGCCGGCCACGTTGATGTCATGGTAGCCGCGCGGCGTCTTCTTGTTCGAGTTCAGCCATGCGAAGCTGGCGCCCGAGGTCCCGGCGCCGGTGCGGGACGCCTCCAGCACCGTAACTGCACAACCGGCCTGCGCCAGCCGGAAAGCAACCGAGGCGCCGACCACCCCGGCGCCGATGACGATGACGTCCATCCCTGTGCTCCCTCAGTCGTCCCTGATCTCGTCGACGCGCCAGCACCGGGCGAAATGTCCGGGCCGGTGCTCCTCCAGCGGCGGCGGCGCCTGCCGGCAATGCTCGACCGCGAAGCGGCAGCGCGTATGGAACGCGCAGCCCTGCGGCATCGCCAGCGGGCTCGGTACCTCGCCCTGCAACACGATCCGCTGCCGCCGGGCCGCCGGGTCGGGCACTGGCGAGGCGGAGAGCAGGGCCTCGGTGTAGGGATGCAATGGCCGGCGATACAGCGCCGCGCTGGACGCCAGCTCCACGATGCGGCCGAGATACATGACGGCGACCCGGTCGGCGATGAACTCCACGAGGTTTAGGTCGTGCGAGATGAACAGGTACGCCAGGTCCATCCGCTCCTGGATGTCCATTAGCAGGTTGATCACTTGCGCCTGGATGGATACGTCCAGCGCCGAGACCGGCTCGTCGCACACCAGCAAAGCCGGCTCTAGCGCCAGCGCGCGGGCGATGCCGATGCGCTGGCGCTGCCCGCCGCTGAACTCATGCGGGTAGCGGTCGGCGTGCTCGGGCCGCAGCCCCACCACCTCCAGCAGCGCGCGCACGCGCTCCTCGCGCTCGCGGCGGCCGACGCCGTGGATTACGAAGGCTTCCGCCACGATGTCCCGGGCACGCATGCGTGGGTTCAACGACGCGTAAGGGTCTTGGAACACCATGCGCATGCGCCGCCTTGCCTGGCGCAGCACGTCCGGCGCCATCGCGAGCAGGTCCTGCCCCTCGAACCGCACCGCTCCTTCGGTCGGGCGCTCCAGGGCCAGCACGGCTCGGCCCAGCGTAGACTTGCCGCAGCCGCTCTCCCCCACCAGCGCCAGCGTCTCGCCGCGCGCCAGCGCCAGATCCACGCCGTCAACGGCGCGGATGACGCCGACCTGCCGCGCCAGCATGCCGTGGTAGACCGGGTAGTGGACCTTCAGCCCCTCCACGGCCAGCACCGGCGTCGCAGCGGTCATGCCGGCGCGTCCACGTGCAGCCAGCAGCGGACGGGGTGGCCGTCGCCATGGGCCGGCATGGCGAGCGGCGGCTCGGCGGCGGCGCACCGGTCGAAGGCTTCGGGGCAGCGGTCCCGGAAGCGGCAACCCTGCGGCAGGTGCGCCAGGTTGGGCACCATGCCGGCGATGGCGTGCAGTCGACGCGCTCCGGCCCGTGCCCGCCCGGGCCGGGGAATGGAAGCCAGCAGGCCTTGAGTGTAGGGGTGCAGCGGGTTGGCGAACAGCGCCGCCACCGGCGCCTGCTCCACGATTACGCCTGCGTACATCACGCAGACCCGCTGCGCGATCTCAGCCACCACGCCTAGGTCGTGGGTGATGAACACGATCCCGGAGCCGAGCCGGGATTTCAGCTCGTCGAACAGCTCCAGGATCTGCGCCTGGATCGTCACGTCCAGTGCCGTCGTCGGCTCGTCCGCCAGCACGAGCTTCGGATCGCAGGCGATCGCCATGGCGATCATCACCCGCTGGCGCATGCCGCCGCTGAGCTGGTGCGGGTAGTCCATGGCTCGCCGCGCCGGGGCCGGCATGCCCACCAGACGCAGCATCTCCACGGCGCGCTCATGCGCGGCGCCGGCGGAGACGCGGCGATGGCGACGCACCGTCTCGGCGATCTGCCCGCCGACACGGAACACCGGATTCAACGACGTCATCGGCTCCTGGAACACCATCCCAATGCTGGAGCCGCGGAGATCGCTCATCGCGTCCTCATCCAGCGCGCGCAGGTCGCCGTGGCCGTCGAACAGGATGCGGCCGGCCTCGACCCGGCCGGCCGCGCGCGGCACCAAGCCCATGATCGACAGCGCTGTCGCGCTCTTGCCGCAGCCGGACTCGCCGACGATGCACAGGGTCTCGCCGGGCCATACCGCGAAGGATATGCCATCGACCGCGCGCACCGGCCCTGCGGTCGAACGGAACACGGTCCGCAGCCCGGCGACGTCCAGGACGGGAGCGGCCTCCCCGGTCATTTGGCGCGCGGCCCATCCTGCACGAGTTGCAGGATCGCCGCGCCGTCCAGGCCGTCCAGGCCGAGCTTCTCTGCGTTCCAGCCAGTCCTCCGGTAGTCCGTGCCGTGCATCGCGTTGGTGAAGGCGATAATCGCCTCCAGCAGCGGCGCCTCGACCCCGAACGCCTTGGCCAGGAAGGCGGCTGGGACGGTCTGCGTGGGCACGTCCTCGGTCAAGTAGCGATAGTGCAAGCTGTCCGGTGCGTGCACGTCCTTGTAGCCGCGCACCTTGTGCACGGCTTCGTAGAAGCTGTCGCCGCTCACGCCATAGAACTGACCGAGGATCTCGGTGAAGGTCGCGGCATCCGGCACGCCCAGGGCGCGAAGCAGGGCCAGGCGTTCCAGATCGACCGCATCGATCACCCGGGCGACGGAGGGCGTGATGTCGTAACCGTCGTAACGGAACGATTCGTTCTGCTCGATCTTGGCCGCGTTCATGATCATGGGCACGGGATGCAGACCGATGGCCGGCCGGCCCAGCCCGTTCTCCAGCACGTTGCGGCTGAGAGTGAGCTCGTGGAAACCCGGCGCGAGCCGTGCCAGCGCCTCCTGGGTCCGGCGGCCTGGGAAAATGCCGAGCGGCACTGTCAGCTTGCGGCCGGTCACGGCGATGGCGCCGGGCCGGATCATGCGGCTGGAATACGGCATGACGGCGACTTGGCAGACGATCAGGTCCGGCGTGCCCGCATCGCGCGCGATCGCGGCTGCCAGCAGCGCTCCGCCGACGCCGCCGGGCACCAGCAGCAGCAGGTGGTCCGGCCGGAAAGCGTGGGCGCAGCCGCGCAACAGGGCTTCCTGGTGGTCGGCCTGCATGGCCACGATGACGATCCCGGCTGCCGCAACCGCTTCGGCCGGGTCGATCATGGCGGCGGCGACCGGGAACAGCGCCTCCGGCCCGCTTTCGGCCTGGCGCACCAGACCGCCTTGCGCGCGGACCGTGCTGACCAGAGCGTTGCTCTCGGGGTCGCAGACGACGACCGTCCTGCCGCGCGACAGCAGTTCCGCGGCGATCGCCTGTCCGCTGCCGCCCAATCCGATGACGGCGTAGGTCTCGCTCGGCATGCTAGGCATGGCTCCCCTCAGTGATGTCCCGCGCCGCTGCGTCCAGCAGGCGATCAGCGTCGTCCAGCCGGGCGTGCAGCCCGGCCAGCACCGCCGCGTCGGCGTCGGCGTCGGCAACGCCCCGGGCAATCATGCGGCCAGTCTCCTCGCCGGACGGGCCGCCGGTGACCCGGCGCCGGCGCACGCTCTCCGCCGGGTCCAGCGCCTGCCGCACCGCATTCGCGCCCAACGCCGCAGCGCCCGGCGCCACGCGCGACACTGCCTCGTGCACCAGAGCCGCGTCCACGCCGTCAGCGCCGGTGATGCCATGGGACAGGGCCAAGCGCGTCAGCTCCCCGGTCGCGGCATGCGCGGCACGGAACGACAGCCCGGCATCGCGCACCAGCGTGTCGGCCAACTCTGTGAAGGTGCTGAAGTTGCGGGCCGCGGCGGCTGTCATATGCGCCTCGTTCACCACCAGCCCGTCCAGCACCACTTGGGTCAGCTCCAAAACCGACTCCGTCTCGAACGCGGCGTCCTTCATGTAGTGCAGGCACTCCGAACCCTGACGGGAGTTGGAATACGCCGTCGCGCTCAGGCTACCGACGCAGGAGACCAGGGCAGCAAGGATATGCGCCGCCTTGGGCCGGGACTGCTCGATCGCCGCGGGGTTCTTTTTCTGCGGCATCATGCTGCTGACGCCCGCGACGTCATCCCGCAGCTCTAGCAGGCCGAACTCCGCCGTGGTCCAGAGCTGAAGGTCGTGATGCAGCCGGCTCAGCGTCGTGGCGACGCCACAGAACGCGGCCAGCGTCTCGGCGGCGAAATCCCGCGCGGCGACAGCATCGAGCGAGTTCTCTAGCAGCCCGGCGAACCCGAGCAGTGCCGCACTGCGAACCCGATCCAGCGGGAACTCGGAGGTGGCGAGCGCGCCGGCACCCAGCGGGCATAGATCGAGCCGCTTGTATCCGTCCAGCAACCGCCCGGTATCGCGCGCCAGCCCGTCGGCAATAGCCGAGAGATAGTGCCCGAAGGTGATGGGCTGTGCGGCCTGCAGGTGCGTGTAGCCGGTCATGACCGTTCCGGTATGGCGCGCCGCCATGGCCAGCAGCGATCGTCGCAGCGACACTGTCCGTGAGGTGATGGCGAGCACGCTGGTCCGCGCCTTCAGACGGTGCATCGTGGCATACAGGTCGTTGCGGCTGCGCGCCGTATGCACCTGGCCGCCGACGTCCCGCCCCAGCCGCCGCACCAGCTCGGCCTCGATGTTCAGGTGCAGGTCCTCCAGCGCCGTGCTGATCGGCAGGGCGGCGGCGCCCTCCGCATCCATATCCGATAGCGCGCCCAGCAGGGCGGAGGCCGAGTCGCGAGCGACTATACCCCTCTCGGCCAGCATGACGACATGGGCGCGGTTGACCCGCTGCATCGCCGCAAAATCCCGCTCCAGGTCGCCGAAGATGCGCGGCTGGTACATGTAGCGCTGGATGGCATCGGCCGGGTCGGCGTTCAGGCGGTCGCGCATGGTGGGTCCGTTTCAGCAGCCTGGTTCGACTCGGGCGTATTCGGAAGCCGGCCCACCGCGCCCCTGCGCTCTCACCCGTCCAGGGCGCGGTGGAACCGGCGACACCTGGCCTAGGTCTTGGTGACCTCGGCCAGGATGGGCAATTCGAACGCGAAATCCTGGAAGTTGCCGATGCCCTTTTGCATCCCGATCAGTTGCTTCTGGTTGTAGAGGTAGAGGAACGGCGGGTCCTGGTCCCATAGGAGGCGGGACGCCTGCTGGTAGGCATCCATGCGCTTGGCGTAGTCGAGGTTGGTGCGGGCGAAGTGGAGCAGCCGATCGAGCTCGGCGTTGCTGTAGCCGGTCAGGTTGGCGCTCTGCTTGGTGCCGAGTTTGCGCGACAGCCGCCAATCCGCCACCGGGATCGAGGTGCCGAGCATCCACATATGCGCGGCATTGCTGCCGAACCCGGTGCCCTGGCCACTGCGGTCCGGGCGATACAGCGTCTGCTGGTAGCTCGCCCATTCCCATACGCGGAACTCGGTCTGCAGCCCGATCGCGTTCAGGTAGCCCTGGGTCGCCTCCGCGACCTGCTGGTCCTTCAGGTAGCGCCCGGTCGGTGTCCAGATCACCAGCGCCTCCTTGAAGCCGCCGGGGAACACCGCCTCGAACTCGCGCCGTGCGAAGTCGGGATCGTAGGGATACGGATCGAACGGCGTGTAGGACTGCACGCCCGGCACCATCGGGCTGTTGGGAACGCTACCGAAGCCGCCAAGGATTTTCTGCACGATGCCGGCGCGATCCACGGCGTGGTTGATCGCCTTTCGCAGCCGGATGTTGTCGAAAGGCGGCCGCGTGTTGTTCAGCTCGAAGAACACCTGGAACGAGCTGGGCAGCACGACCAGCTTCAGCGCCGGGTTGCCTCGGATCCGCTCGGCAGACTCGGGCGGAATGCCGGTGGCGATGTCGGTGTTGCCGGACTCCAGCTCCACGACCCGGGCGGCGCCTTCCGGGATGGGGCGATAATTAATCGTGTCGAACCGGGCCTTCCCGTCGAAGTAGCCGTCGAAGCGGGAGACAACCGTGCGCTCCCCCGGCGTCCAGTCGTCGAGCTTGTAAGGTCCCGTGCCCACGGGTGCGCGCCCGTAGTTGCGTCCGGCCTTGCGCAGCGCGGCGGGGCTGTTGATGCAAGCCGAGTTGTCCGCCAGGTTCTCCAGCAGGGACGCGTAGGGGTCCTTGGTCCGGAACACCACCGTCGCATCATCGATGACCTGCACGTCCGTGACCGGCGCGAACAGGGAGCGGTTGGGCGAGCCGAATTTCGGGTCGAGCAGCCGGTCGAACGTGGCCTTCACCGCCTGTGCATCGAACGCCGTTCCGTCGTGGAAGCGGACACCCTGGCGCAGCTTGAACGTCCAGGCCAGCCCGGCATCGTCCACCGACCATGACGTGGCCAGGTCCGGCACGAGGGCCGAGAGGTCGGTGTCCTTCCACTTCACCAGCCGATTGAATACCAGCAGGAGAATAATTTCCGTCGAGCGGGTGCGCTGGATGGCTGGGTCCAGCGTGTCGAAGTCCGATCCCTCGATGAAGCGCAGCGTCTGGGTGACGGGCGCTGCGGCTACGACGCCAGCGGGCAGCGTGAACGCCGCGAACAGCGCGGCCAGCGCCGTGCGCCGCCGCAGCTCGGGCGCGGAGGGTGGCGTCAGGCCGTCGAGCATTTGCGGTACGGGCATGCTTGGCTCCTTGGTGCTAGAACGTGGATCACAGCGTGCTGGTCCGGCTGGCGCGGGGATCGGTGAAATCCCTCAGCCCGTCGCCGACCACGTTCAGCGCCAGCACGACCAGGAACAGCGCGAGCCCGGGGACGTAGACGACGTGCGGCGTGCTCACCATGTGGGCGCGCGCCTGGGCGATCATCGCACCCCATTCCGGCGTCGGCGGCTGCGGCCCCAGGCCGAGGAAGCTGAGTCCGGAGGCGATCAGGATCGCCTCGGCCAGCGAGATGCTGCCTTGGACCACCATCAGCGACGCGGTGTTCGGCACGATGTGACGCAGCAGCAGCCGCGCATCCGTAGCACCGAGCGACTGCGACGCCAGCACGAACTCCCGGCGCCGCAGGGACAGGGAGGCCGCGCGGAACAGCCGGGCGAACACGGGCACGCTTGACAGGCCAATCGCCAGCGCCAGGCTGAATACGCCCGGACCCAGCACTGCGATCAGGATGATGGCCACCAGGATGCGCGGGAAGCTGATGACCGCATCCATGGCCCGCATCACCGCGGAACTGGCCCAGTTCTGGTAGAACCCGGCAAGCGCGCCGATGGCCAGGCCGAACACCAGGCTGATGCTTACGGCCAGCGCCGCGACCAGCAGAGAGATGCGCGCACCCCATACGATCCGCCCGGTCATGTCGCGCCCCAGCTCGTCGGCCCCCAGCGGCAAGGGCCAGGACGGGACGGCCAGCGCGCGGTCGAGCCGGATCAGCGTGATGCTCTCCCAGCTATACAGCAGCGGCGCCATCAGGGCGGCGGCGGCGAAGCCGAGGATCACGGCCAAGCCGGCCACGGCGATGTATTTCCGCGTCGCCAACAGGAAGTGCAGGAATCCGGCCATCGCCTAGCCCAGCGAGATCCGGGGATCGACGACCGAGTACAACAGATCCACCACCAGGTTCACGAGCACGATCGCGGCGGAGAACAGCAGGATACAGCCCTGGACCACGTAGATGTCGCGCTGGACGATGCCATCGACCATGTAGCGGCCCAGGCCAGGCCAGGCGAAGATCGTCTCGACGATCACGGCGCCACCGAGTAGCCGGCCGAAATACACGCCGATCAACGTGATCAGCGGCACGGCCGCATTGATCAGGGCGTGCCGGTTGACCACGGCGCGCTGCCGCAGCCCCTTCGCTCGGGCGGTGCGGATGTAGTCCTCGGACAGCACGTCGAGCATGTTGGACCGCGTCAGCCGGGCGAAGGTCGCCACGTAGGGCAGGCCGAGCGTGACGGTTGGCAGCACCAGGTTGGCGAGCGTGCCGCGCCCGCTCGGCGGCAGCAGGTGCAGCCGGGCGGAGAACACCAGCATAAGGATCAAACCCAGGAAGAACACCGGCACCGAGATGCCGACCGAGGACAGAGCGGTGATGAAGTTGTCCAGCAGCGTGTTCGGCCGTACGCTGGCCGTGACGCCGAGCGCCACGCCCAGCACCACGGCGAACAGCATGGCGCTGCCTGCCAACTCTGCCGTGGCCGGCAGGCGCCGGGCGATCTCGTCGAGCACCGGACGGCGGCTGCGGAAGCTTTCGCCCCAATCGCCTCGCGCCAGATTGGCGAGGTAGAGGCCGTACTGGGCCAGCAGCGGCCGGTCCAGGCCGTAATTCTCCCGTATCATCGCGATGTCTTCGTCGCTGGCGTCCGGCCCGGCGGCGTTGCGGGCGGGATCGCCGGGGATGGCGTGCAGGATCAGGAAGACGACCGCGGACACGACCAGCAGGGTGGGAACCAGAAGCGCCAGCCGATATGTCGCGTAGCGCAGCAACACGGGTCCTTTCGGTCAGACACCGGACGCCCGGACGTCGTCGGGACGACCCTGTACGCGGCAGTCCTATGACGGTAGAGAGCGGCGCAGCCTTCCGTCAAATCAGGAATTGTCCGGCAAGCATGCGGCATTGTTATACTCGCCGCCATGCGACGCCGGCTGACCCTGCGCCAGATCGAGGCTTTCCGCGCCGTCATGCTGAACGGCTCCATCTCGGGCGGTGCCGGGCTGCTGGGGCTGACGCAGCCGGCGGTCAGCCGTCTGATCCGCGACCTCGAGGACACCGTGGACCTGCCGCTGTTCGGGCGGCGCGGCAACCAGGTGGTCGCCAACCCTGAGGCCATGCTGCTGTATCGTGAGGTCGAGCGCAGCTTCGCGGGCCTGGGCCGAATCGAGCAGGCAGCACGGGACATCCGCAATGCCTGGCGCGGCTCGATCCGGGTGTCTGGCATGGCGGGGCCGATGCTGCGCCACGTGCCGAAGCTGGTCGCCGCGTTCATCGGCGCACATCCCGGCACCACTTTCTCCCTGCGCAACAACGTATCGGCGGCGACGCTGGAGGCTGTCTCGCTGCGCCAGGCCGATATGGGAATCGTTTACTCCCCGATCGACGAGCCCGGTCTGGACGTCGAGAGGCTGGAAGGGCTGGAGGCCGTGTGCGTCGTCCCGGCCACGCATCCGCTTGCCGGCGCGGCCCAGGTGCATGTGGACGACCTGCGTGACGCGCCGCTGCTCTCACTGGGCCCGGACAGCGGCCTATGGTCTCAGCTCGATGCCACCCTGCGCAGCCGCGGCATCATGCCGCGCGTGGTGATGGAAGCGACCTCGTCGGAAGCGCTATGCGTTCTGGCCGGGTTGGGGCTGGGAGTCGCCCTGGTGGACCCGTTCACCACTGCACACCACCGGGAGGCGGGCGTCGTCACGCGGCGCTTCGTGCCCCGCCTCGCCTACGACATCGCGCTGGTCTATCCCGCACAAACCCGACGGTCCCGCATGCTGCAAGAGTTTTCCACGCTGTTCCGCGCTAGTGCCCAGATGGAGCTGCTCGCGCAATGCGACGTCTTGCCACCACCGGCCGGCTGACGCATCCTGCACGCCTCACCCGTTCGGCCGACGTTCCCTACGGCCTGCGTTCGATGGTTCCAGCGGCCCTGAACGGGCCGGCGTGACGGCGTTCATCGCCGCGGCGTCGATCGTATCGAGGTATGCCATGTTTAGACTTCTCAGCGACCCGGCGCCGGACGGCGTCATGCTCAGCCTGGACGGCCGTAGCGTATTGGTCCCCCCGGGCATCAGCCTTGCGGCGGCGGCGTTGATCGCCGGGCTGCTACCAACCCGCCGCACTGCCGTCTCCGGCGCACCGCGCGCACCCTACTGCATGATCGGCGTCTGCTACGACTGCCTCATGGAGGTGGACGGGGTGGCGAATGTCCAGGCCTGCCTGACTCCGGTGCGTCCCGGTATGGCGGCATGCACCCAGCGCGGACTGGACGCCGCGGGCCATGTCTGAGCCGTATGACCTGGCGGTGATCGGCGCCGGACCGGCCGGTGCCGCGGCCGCCGTCCAGGCGGCTGCCCTTGGGCTCCGCGTGGGCGTGCTTGATGAGCAGCAGACACCTGGCGGGCTGCTCTACCATTCCGTCACACGCAGCCCCTTGCCGCGCGACGGCGTGCTGGACGACAGCTACTGGGAGGGCGCACCGCTGATGCAGGCTTTGCTGCACAGCGGCGCCGAGTACCTGCCGCGCAGCAGCGTGTGGAACATCGACCGCGACGGCGGCATTGGCGTCACGCGCGATGGGCAAGCGCAGATCGTCCACGCCCGGCACGTCCTGCTCGCGACCGGCGCGATCGAGCGGCCACATCCGTTTCCCGGCTGGACGCTGCCCGGCGTAATGACGGCCGGAGCGGCGCAGGTGCTGCTGAAGGGCGCCGGCGCGGTGCCGTCCAGCCGGGTAGTGTTGGCCGGCACCGGGCCGCTGCTGCTGCTGGCGGCGACACAGCTGCTACGAGCTGGCGCCACCATCATGGCGCTGCTGGATATGGCACCGCCCGGCGCGAACCTGCGGGCGGCCGGCTACCTACCTCGGGCACTGCAGGCGCCTGGCTACCTGAGCAAAGGTCTGGCCCTGCTGGGCGCGATACGCCGCGCCCGCGCACCCGTGCTGCGCGGTGCCCGCCACCTGCGCGCGACTGGGACGGACCGGCTGGAAGCCGTCGAGTTCGTGGCCAGGGGACGCCGCCGTCATATTCCCGCCGACTTGCTGCTGGTGCATGTCGGAGTCATTCCGAATACCGTTTTCACCCGGCTGCTGCGCATCGAGCACGAGTGGAATGCACGGCAACGCTGCTGGCAGCCCGTCTCGGATGAGTGGGGGCGCACCTCGTTGCCGCTGCTCAGCCTGGCGGGCGACGGCGCCGGAATCCAAGGCGGCTGGGCCGCGACGCATGGCGGCCGCCTGGCCGCCCTGGACGCGGCCCGCGCGCTCGGCCGTATCAACAGGGCCGAGCGGGACCACCTCGCTGTGGCGGACCGCCGCGCCTTGCGCCGGCACCGGGCCATCCGGCCGTTCCTCGACACCTATTTCCGTCCGCCGTCCTGGCTGGACGATGCGGCGCCGGACACGGTGCTGTGCCGGTGCGAGGAGGTGACGGTCGGGGACGTGCGCGTCGCGGTCGCGCGCGGCTCCCGCGATCCGAATCAGGTGAAGGCCGTCACCCGCTGCGGCATGGGGCCTTGCCAGTCGCGCCAATGCGGCCAGCCGCTGGCGCAACTGGTCGCGGCGGAAACGGGGATGCCCGAGCACGCCATCCCCCTGCATCGCCTGCGCGCTCCGCTGCGGCCATTGAGCATCGGCGAACTGGCCGCTCTCCAGACACGGGATGCAGCATGAGCCCCGACGTGATCATCATCGGCGGCGGCTTGCACGGCAGCTCCGCCGCGTTCCAGCTGGCGTCCCGCGGCCTGGGCGTGCTGGTGATCGAGCGCGACCACGTCGCCCGGCACGCGTCGGGCGCCAGCGCGGGCGGGGTGCGCCGGGTCCGCCGGCACCGGGCGGAGCTGCCGTTGGCGATGGAGTCGCTGGCGATGTGGCGGCGGCTGCCGGAGCTGGTCGGCAGCGACTGCGGCTTCGATGCCTGCGGGCACCTCCTGCTGGCCGAGAGCGATATGGACATGGCCTGGATCGCGCAGCGGATCGAGCTGACGCGGAGCCTGGGCTACAATTTCGAGGAGATGATCGACGCCGAGGAACTGCGCCGCATCGTGCCCACCGTCGCCGGCGGCATCCGCGGCGGCATCATCGCGCGCGACGACGGCTACGGGAATCCGCTGGTCACCACGGCGGCGTTCCGGGAGAAGGCGGTGGCGCTGGGGGCGGAGTACCTGGAGCGCACCGAGGTGCTGGCTCTGGGCCAGGGTGGCCGTGGCTGGGAGGTGTCGACCTCCGCCGGCCGCTTCTCCGCCCGACATTTGGTCAATTGCGCCGGCGGGTGGGGCGACCGCATCGCGGCGATGGCCGGCGAGACGATCCCGCTGGAGGTGAAGGCCAACACTATGACCGTGACCGCGCGGGTGCCGCGGTTCCTCGGCCCGGTGGTTGGTCACGTGCGCAAGCGGCTGTCGCTGAAGCAGATGCAGAACGGCACGGTGGTGATCGGCGGCGGCTATCTCGGCCGCGCCGACCCCGAGGCCGGCACGTCGGACGTGCTGTTCGACAACCTGCCGTCCAACATGCAGCCGGTGATCCAGGCCTTCCCGCACCTGGCGAGCGCGCCCATCGTTCGCTGCTGGACCGGGCTTGAGGCCTATACGCCGGACAACGTGCCGATCCTGGGGCCGAGCGAGCATTCCGATGGCCTGGTGCACTCCTTCGGCTATTCCGGCCACGGTTTCCAGCTCGGCCCGATCTGCGGGGTGATTGTGGCTGACATGGTGACGCAGGGCGGCACCAACCTGCCGATCGTGCCGTTCCGCCCCAACCGCTTCGAGGCGGCCGGGCCAGTCGCATGGGGTGCGAGCGAAGGCACGGCGGTCGAGGAGACCGTGCCGGCGCGGCACTGATCGGGGGGATGGGCACCGTGGACGTCGTGGTGATCGGGGCGGGGATCAGCGGCGCCGCGGCCGCCTATGAGCTCGCGACGGCCGGGGTGGGCGTGGTGCTCGTCGACCGGTATGGCCCGGCGGCGATGGCCTCCGGCTGGACGCTGGCCGGCGTCCGCCAATCCGGCAGGCACAAGGCGGAATTGCCCTTGGCGCAAGAGGCGGTGCGGCTCTGGGCCACGCTCGCGGAACGGCTGGACGGCACGACCGAGTATCGCCGCGGCGGCAATCTCCGCCTCGCCCGCACCCAGGCCGAGGTCGAGGTGGTCCGGGACTTGGTGCGCACTCAGGGCGCGGCCGGGCTGGACATCAGCTTCCTCGGCGATTCCGGCGCGATCCGCGCGGTGGCGCCTGCCGTGTCGGACAGCGTGCTGGCGGCGTCGCTGTGCCCCAGCGACGGGCACGCCAACCCAGTCCTGACCGTGCAGTCCTTCGTGCGGGCGGCGGAGCGGGCGGGAGCTGTCCTGCGCTTCGGCGAGCGTGTGCTGGCGATCGAGAGCGCCCAGGGCAGGGTGACTGGGGTGCGGACCAGCGCGGGCCTGATCCCCGCCGCGCACGTGGTGCTCGCCGCGGGGATTTTCGGCAACGACTTGCTGGCGCCATTCGGCCTGCAGGTCCCGTTGCAGATCCCGCTGGTGACGGTGCTGCGCTCGGTGCCCGGCGCGCCGGTCCTGGAGTAGGTGATCGGCGTGGCGAACGCGGACTGCGCCGGGCGGCAGGAGGTGGACGGGCGCTTCCGCGTCACCAGCGGGCTGCAGCCTTGGCACGGCGAGATGGAGGACGGCGCCGCCCCTGCCGTCCGGCCCACCGCCGCCGGCATCCAAGAGACGGTGCAGAAGTTCGGCGACGTGGTGCCGGCCTTCCGCGATGCCCGGATCGAGGCGATGTGGGCCGGGTTGATCGACCTGACGCCGGATGCGCTACCGGTGCTGGACGGCGCCGCCGGGCCGGACGGGCTGGTGGCGGCCATGGGGTTCTCCGGCCACGGCTTCTGCCTCGGCCCGGTCACCGGCCGCATCCTGGCGGCGCTCGCGCAGGACCGGGCGCCGGACATGCCGATCGAACCGTTCGGCCTGGCGCGCTTCCGCGGCTGGAACGCCCCCGCCGAACCCGCGACTCTGCACGGCTGAGGGGACCCGGCTATTTGAAGTGCGACTGCTCGGTGATCAGGGGCCCGGTGGCCATCGCGCCCTTCTGCTCGAAGCCGTAGTCGAAGTCGTCGCGATGCGCCCAGACCTGCAGCGTCTCGATCAGCGGGACGCTGCACACGGCGGCGGTGATCTTCCGCTGCGCCTCGTTCCATAGCGCGAGCTGCCGCTCCGGGTCGGGCTCCGACCGGGCGGCGTCGATCTCGGCGTCGGCGGCGTCGCAATGGCTGAAATTGGTCACCGCCCCCGGTGTCTTGACGATACTGCGGCTGTGGTAGAACTGCGTCAGATACGGGTCGGCAATCGGGAAGCGAGCCGCCGCGTAGAACACGATCGGGCTCTGGTCCTGGCGGATCATCTGGTGGAACGTGGCGTGCTCCACGAGCTGGAGATCGAGCATGATGCCGGCGCGCTTGAGCTGCGCCTGCACCACCTGCATCGCACTCATCATGTCCGGGTTCTGCGACTGCACGACTGGGATGGTGAGGCCGTTGGGATATCCCGCCTCGGCGAGGAGCCGCTTCGCCTTCTCGATGTCCGTCCTGGGCAGCGCGGCTTGTGCGGCGAAGCCGAGATAGCCGCGCGGGATCACGCTCTGCGGCTCCCGGCTGACGTCCGCGCCGCGCCAGCGCACGAGCTCCGGCCTATTCACGGCATAGGCGATCGCCTGGCGGACGCGAAAATCGTCTAGCGGCTTGCGGGTGGTATTCAGGTAGAGCGCCGACAGCTCGCTGGGCTCCATCACATCAACCACGGCGTGCGTCACCATGCGGATGCGGTTCACCCAGGTCTGGTCCTGCATGCCGTTGGTGACGTCCAGCTCGCCAGTCTGGAAGGCGAGGTCGCGCGAGGCGATGGAGGGCATGTAACGCAGGCTGATGCGCCGGAGCTGGGGCTTGCCGCGGAAGTAGGCGTCATGGGCCACCAGCTCCAGGGATTGGTTCGGCACCACGAATTCGAACGCGAAGGGGCCGGTGCCGACCGGCGCGCGCCCGAAGCCCGCGGCGCGTTCTATCATCGCCCGCTTGGAGACGATGAACCCACCGGAGTAGTTGGTCAGCAAGCCGAGCAGGCTGGGGACGGTCTGCTTCAACTGAATGTGGACGGTATAGGGATCGACGGCCTCGACGCGGTCGATGGCGGCGTAGTCGGCGGAGAAGGCCGAGGTCTTGGCGTCCGCCGCCTTTTGGATGCTGAACACGACGTCGTCGGCCGTCAGCTCGCCGTAACCGGCGTGGAACTGGACGCCGCGCCGCAGGTGGAAGGTCCAGCTGCGCTTGTCCGGGCTCGACTCCCAGCTCTCGGCCAGGTCGGGTTCCAAATCCGCCGGGTTGGCGCTGCCGGGCTTGAAGCGGACGAGGGCGTTGAACATCCAGGAGACCGGCACCCGGTCCTGCGAACCGACCGCGTAATGCGGATCGAGGCTGCCGACATCCTGCCCGAAGGTCGAGATCCTGAGCGTCGTCCTCGGCTGCGCCGAGGCGGGCGCCAAGCCGGCGGCGAGCAGGGCGCCCGCCACGGTGAGCACGCGGATGAGACCTGCCATCGTCGCCACTGCTCCTGTCATTGACGCTTGCGCCCAATCGCCGAGCCGTCGCGCTCGGTTGAACGATTGCGTTCCAGTACGATCGTAGCCAAAGGGGTGGCTCGCGTTCAAGGACGACGGGCGATGCAGCGGCTATCACTGGACAGACCGCGCCGGGCCGCCACAGTCTGCGGGCATGTGGAAAGCCCTAACGGTCCTTCTGTGCCTGACCCTGCCCGCTGCGGCGCAACCCGTGCTGCGCGTCGGCCTGACCGGCCAGCAGACGGGCACGCTGGACCCGCACCGCGCCGCGGCGACCGAGGACATGACCCTGGTCGGCTGGATGTTCAACGGGCTGCTGCGCTTCCCGCCAGGGTCCGCCGACCCGGCCAAGCTGGAGCCGGACCTAGCCGAGCGCGTGGACAGCAGCCCGGACGGCCTAACCTGGACGTTCCGCATCCGCCCCGGAGTCCAGTTCCACGGCGACCACGGCACGGTCGCCGCCGAGGACGTGGTGCAGTCCCTCCGCCGTGCGGCCGACCCCAAGCGCAGCAGCTACGCCAGCGACTTCGCGGACATCGCGAGCATCGACGCCACGGACCCAATGACCGTCTGCCTGGTGCTGCGCCGCTTGATCCCCAGCCTGCCCGGTCTAGTGGCCAACTATCACGGCGGCATGATTATCCCCGCCGACATGGCGAACGACCCCGGCTTCGCCCAGCATCCGGTCGGCACCGGCCCCTTCGCCTTCAGCAGCTTCGACACCGGCAGCACCACGCTGGTCGCCAATCCCCAGTACTTCCGCGGCGCACCCAAGCTGGGTGGCGTGGTGGCCCGCTACCTGAACAGCGATCAGACACGCGAGCTGGCGCTGACCACTGGCGAGATCGACCTGATGCTGGGCCGCCGCGAGCAGCGCTGGGTGGAGCGCATGCGCACCCTGCCCGGCATCGCCGTGGACGTATTCACCCCGGGCGAGTTCCGCACCCTGCTGCTGAACCAATCCGCCCCGCCGCTGGACGACATCCGCGTCCGCCGCGCGGTGGCGTACGCGGTGGACGCCGCCGCGATCGTGCGCTTCGTTGGTCCGGACGTGGCGACGCTGGGACGCTCGCCAGTGCCACCGGGCCACCTCGGCAGCATCGACGTGGACCTGCCGAAGCCGGACGTGGCCCGAGCAAAGGCGTTGCTGGCCGAGGCCGGGCACCCGAATGGCGTCACCCTGAAATCGGTGGTCAGCTCGGTCTCCGCTCAGCAGCCGATCATGGAAGTAGTGCAGGCGCAGCTCCGCCGGGTCGGGATCACGCTGCAGATGGACGTGGTGGACCACGCGACCTACCACGCGCGCATCCGCCAGAACCTCTCGCAGCTGACGTTCTACGGCGCGGCGCGCTTCCCGGGCGCAGATGCCTACCTGAGTGCCATGTACCTGTCGCGGGCGGCGCCGGGGCGGCCGACGATGAACCTGAACTTCGCGCATTGCGACGCGGCGGACGCGGAGATCGACGCGGCGCGGAACGAGCCGGACAGGGCGAGGCAGATGGCACTGTGGGCCGAGGCGCAGCGCAAGATCGCCGCCGCGGTCTGCTCCGTGCCGCTTTTCGAGCTGCGTCAGGTCTGGGCGCGCACGACGAAGCTGCACTGGGGCTATGCGCTGGAAGGGTCGTTGAACCTAGCCCCGCCCGTGACGGAGATGACTGAGTTGCAGTAGTGCTCCGATCGCTGAGGTGCGATCGGCCTAGTTGCGGATGCTGGGCTCGGCACCAGTAGGTGCTTGGGTCTCACATCTGCGGCACTGCGACCGTACGCGAGGACGCACCCAGTTGCCGTTCGAGTCGGCGCGCCATCCAGGTCAGCGGCGTGCAGATCAGGAAGTAGGCAGCCAGCACGACGCCGTACACCGCGAAGGCTGGGTCCAGGCCCTCCATGACGGTGCTGCGCTCCACCACGAGCTGTGCCACTTTCAGGAACTCCGGCACGCCGACCAGGGCGCCTAACGTAGTGGACTGGACGAGCAGGGCCAGCAGCCCGGCCCAGGCCGGCAGCGCCGCCCGTAGCGCTTGGGGCGCCACCACGAACAGGAAGGCGTGCCAGCCGCGCAACCCGAGCGCCCGCGCCGCCTGCGCCTGGCCCGGCGGCACCGCGGCGAGCGCGCCGCGCACGATCTCCGCCCCGTTGGCGCCGCCCCAGAGCGACAAGCCCAGCACCGCCGCGGTGTAGGGAGACAGGTCCAGCCCGAGAAGCGGCGCGCCGAAGAACACGAAGAAGACGTTCACGACCAGCGGGATGCCGCGCAGCAAGAGCGTGTTGCATGGAGGCGGCCGGTGGCTTTGCCGGGCGGGTCGGCGTAGGACGTTTGCTCTTCTGCTGAACTCTGGACGTGCCATTGCCTTTCAAGCTGAACCAGGACCGCCGCCGACATATCCCTCGGCAGAAACACAGGGTCACCAACTCGGCAGCCTACGACGCGGCCCTGCGCCAACGCGGGAGCCTCACGGTCTGGTTCACGGACGAGGCGATCGA
>JBBSIT010000006.1:0-19698 GCA_038231995.1 Acetobacterales bacterium
GAGGAGGACTAGGAGGGGGGGACAGCGTGCTCGATCGTATGGGTGGCGCGGAGCACCAGGTCGTCACGGTCAGCGGCCGCGAGCTGCGCCGCGGCGAAGGAGCCTCGTTTGCTGGCGGCGTGTGGTCCCTCATCGAACACCATCATGCGGCAGTAACGACCTTACGGCCAAGGGCGTGCATGACGCACCAGTTGTCGGACGCGGTCCTGACGACAGGCTTGGCCGGCACGATCATCGGCCGTATCCCCTCGTGAAGGCGTGCCCGGTCCATGGATCGCCCCCTCCAAGAGGCAGAACCAAAGCCGGACACTGCACGAGCTGCAAACAGCGGGCAGTTCATGAGCTAGCCACGACACGCCGCGATGCACTTGCCCGGCGCACGCGGCGCGTCCATGCTGTTTCGCAACAAGACGGCCGGGGGAAGCAGCGTTGGAGGATCAGCCGCGCATCGGCTATGTGGGCGTGGGACTTATGGGCCACGGCGCCGCCAAGAACATCCTAAGCCACGGCCACACCCTGGCCATTCTCGGCAACCGCAACCGCACGCCGGTCGATGATCTGGTAGCTGCTGGCGCCCGGGAGGCCGGCAGTGCCGCCGAGTTCGCGGCCGACAGCGACATCCTGTTCTTGTGCCTGCCCTCCTCGGTGGAGGTCGAGCGGATCATGCTCGGCGCTGATGGCGTGATCGCGCATCTGCGGCCCGGCAGCGTCGTCGTGGACAGCACGACCGCCGACCCGGTTAGCACGCGCCGGCTGGGCGCGCTGCTAGCCGAACGCGGCTGCGGCATGGTGGACGGGCCGCTCGGCCGCACCCCGAAGGAAGCGGAAGCCGGCAAGCTCTCGACCTTTCTCGGCGGCGACCCCGCCCATGTAGCAAAGGTGCGGCCCATCGTGGCGTGCTACGCCGACACGATCATCGAGGCCGGGGCGCTGGGCGCCGGGCACACGCTGAAGCTGGTCAACAACTTCATCTCGATCGGCACTTGCGCCGTGATCTCGGAGGCTGTCGCGACGGCGAGCAAGCTCGGCGTGGACCTGCGCACCCTGTTCGACGTCGTGTCGGCCGGAGGCGCCAACAGCGCCATGTTCCAGATGGTGATGCCCTGGGTGCTGGAGGGCGACGACAGCCGGCTGCGCGGGCCGCTGCGCATCGCCGGCAAGGATCTGCGCTTCTACTGCCGCATGGCGGAGGCGGTCCCCGCGCCGGCGCCAGTCGCGCAGGCGGTGAACCAGGTGCTGATCGCCGCCAACGTGGAGGGGCATGGCGAGCGCATGCTGCCGGTGCTGCCGGGCATCCTGGCCGCGCGCATCGGGGCGCCGATCCGGGACCTCGGCTAGTGGCAGTGCCGCACGCCGCACTGGACGCGTTCCTGCGCGCCGTGCTGGTGCAGGCGGGATCCAACCCGGCAGAGGCGGCTATCGTGGCCGGGCACCTGGTCGACGCCAACCTGGCAGGCCATGACAGCCACGGCGCGATCCGCATCCCGACCTATCTGGACTGGGCCGCGCGCGGCATGGTGGTGCCGAACCAGGCCATGCAGGTCCTGCGCGACACCGGGCCGCTGCTGGCCGCCGATGGCCAGGTTGGCTACGGCCAGGCGGTCGCGCATGCGGCGACGCTGCTGGCGGGCGAGCGGGCGCGGCAGTTCGGCCTGTGCGCGCTTGCGCTGCGCAACTGCGGGCATCTCGGGCGCATCGGCACCTATGCCGAGCTGCTGGCCGAGCGCGTACTCGTGTCGGTCCAGTGGGTGAACACCTCGGGGATGGGCATCCTGGTGGCACCCCATGGCGGCACAGAGCGGTGGCTGTCCACCGACCCCATCGCCTTCGGCGCCCCGGCGCCGGGCGGCAACCTGGTGCTGGACATGGCGACCTCGGCCAGCGCCGAGGGAAAGGTCAGCGTCGCCCGCAACAAGGGCGCGGCGTTGCCGGCCGGGCAGTTGCTCGACCGGGAGGGACAGCCCAGCACCGATCCGAACGACCTGTATGGCGACCTGCCCGGCGCATTGCTGCCGCTGGGCGGCTACAAGGGGTCCGGATTGGCGGTCATGTGCGAGGTCCTGGCCGGCAGCCTGACCGGCGGCGGCAGCAGCCATCCGGACAACCCGACCGCCGACCGGCTGGCGAACAACCTGTTCTCCGTCGTGCTCGATCCGGCGGCGTTCGGGCAGGGCGACGCGCTCGGCGCCGACATCGCGCGCCTGGTGGCGTGGGTGCGGTCCAGCCGCCGGGCCGATCCGGACGTGCCGGTGCTGCTGCCGGGCGAACCCGAACGCAGCAGCCGCGCCGCCCGGCTGCGGGACGGCATCCCGCTCGACCCGGCGACATTGCGCCAGCTCGCGGAGGCGGGAGCGAAGCTCGGGGTGACGCTGCCGTCTCCGTTGCGGGAGATGGCCGATGCCTGAGAACCCGGTCCGTCAAACCCTGCTCGCGGGCGGCCAGGCGTTCGGCGTCATGGCGTTCGAGTTCTTCACGCCCGGGCTGCCGGCGGTGCTGGCGGCGGGCGGCGCCGAGTTCGTGATCCTGGATACCGAGCATAGCGGCGTCGGGATCGACGTGATCAAGGCGCAGGTGGCGTTCTGCCGCGGCGCCGGCATCGTGCCGATCGTGCGCGTGCCCGGCTGCGAACGCCACCTCATCTCCCCGGTGCTGGACGCGGGCGCCATGGGGATCATGGTGCCAATGGTCGAGACCCGCGCGCAGGCAGAGCGGCTGGCAGCGTTCAGCCGCTACCGCCCGATCGGAACGCGCGGCCTGGCGTTCGGTATCGCGCATGACGCCTACCGTCCCGCGCCGCCCGCGGCGGCGATGGCGGCGGCGAACGCGGCGGTGCTGACCATCGCGATGATCGAGACCGAGAGCGGGTTGCGGAATGCGGAGGAGATCCTGGCGGTGCCGGGCATCGACCTCGGCTGGCTCGGCCATTTCGACCTGACGGACAGCCTGGGCATCGTCGGCCAGTTCAACCACGCCCGCTACCACGAGGCGGAGGCGGCGCTGCTGGCGGCCGCCCGGCGCGCCGGCAAGCCGCTCGGCTGGCTGGCGAACAACGCGGCCGAGGCCCGGGCGGCGGTGCGGCGGGGCTACTCGTGCCTGTGCCTCTCGACCGACCTGGCGCTGCTGCGCGGCGCCGTCACGGCCGAGTTCGACGCCTTGAAACGTATGTCTTGAAGCGGGGGGAACCATGAATCGACGCGGACTGTTCGCTACCGGCACCGGGCTTGCTGGTGCTGCGCTGCTGCTGCCGTCGCCGGCGGCGGCGCAGGGTACGGCCGCCACCACGCTGGACCGCATCCTGAAGGAGAAGGTGGTGCGCATCGCCTGCGACACCTCCAGCCCGCCCTTCGGGACCATCGGCAGCGGCGGCAAGCCGGACGGGGTGGAGGTGGCCTGCTGCAAGCAGTTGGCCAAGGACCTCGGCGTCGAGCTGGACCTGGTGCAGGTGGTGGCGACGCAGCGCATCCCGGCGCTGCTGGCCGGGCGGGCGGACGTGACCTTGTCCTCGATCTCGGTCACCTTCGACCGCGCCAAGACGGTCGCCTTCTGCAACCCGAACGGCGCGCTGTCGATCGTGGTGTTCGGCCCGCAGAAGACCGCCATGACCAAGGCCGCCGACATGGCGGACAAGCGCATCGGCATCACGCGCGCGACGCTCGAGGAGGCAGAGCTGCCGAAGATCGCGCCGCCGGGTGCGCGCATCGTCTGGTTCGACGATATCAGCGCCACCATCCAGGCGCTGCTGTCCGGCCAGGTGGACGCGGCGTCCATGAGCGAGTTCGCGGCGCGTTCGGTGATGGAACGCAATCCGCGCGCCGGGATCGAGGTGAAGTTCCTGGTCCGCCGGGCCTTCTACGGCCCGATCGTGCGCCAGGCCGATCACGAGCTGCGGCAATGGGTGAACACCTGGATCTTCCTCAATAAGCAGAACGGCGTCATCGCCGAGATCTACACGAAATACACCGGGATCGACCTCCCGGAGCTGCCGATTATCTGAGGGAGAAACCGCCATGAACCGACGCGACCTGGTGGCCGGCAAGACCATCGCCGGCGCGGCCGCGCTAACCGCGCTCGCCGCCACCGCTCAAGCCCAGGCAACAGCCAAGACCACGCTCGACCGTATCCTGGCGGACAAGAAGATCCGCATCACCGCGGAGGTGACGTCGCCGCCGTTCGGCACGCTGGACCGCAACGGCCAGCTGGACGGCTCGGAGATCGCCACCTCGCGCCAGCTGGCGAAGGACCTCGGCGTGGAGCTGGAGCTGGTGCAGGTGACGGCGCCGCAGCGCATCCCGGCGCTGCTGGCCGGCCGGGCCGACCTCGCGATCTCGTCGTTGTCGATCACGCTGGACCGCGCCAAGACAGTGGCGTTCTGTAATCCGCACGGCGCGCTGTCCACGGTCATCACCGCACCCAAGGGCAAGCCCATCGCGGCGCCGGCCGACATGGCGGGCAAGCGCATCGGCCTGACCCGCGGCACGCTGGAGGAAGCGGCAGTGCCCAAAGGCGCGCCCGCCGGCGTCAATTTCGTGTTCTTCGACGACATCGCGGCGACGATCCAGGCGCTGCTGTCCGGCCAGGTGGACGGCGCAGGGATGTCGGCATTCGCCGCCAGCTCGGTGGCCGAGCGCAATCCCGGCGCCGGGCTGGAGAAGAAGTTCACGGTCGCCCGCGCCTACTACGCCCCCGCGGTGCGCCAGGCCGACCACGAATTGCGGCAGTGGATCAACACCTTGGTGTTCCTGAACAAGCAGAACGGCGTGCTGGCGGACATCTACGAGAAATACACCGGCGAGAAGCTGCCCGACCTGCCGGTGATCTGACCCGGCGTTGCACTACGTCTTCCAGTTCGGCGTCGTTTGGGACAACTGGCAGCGGCTGCTCCAAGGGGCGGTCGAGACCGTCCAGATGTCGGTGGCGGCCTTCGTGCTCGGCCTGCTGCTGGCCGGCATGTGCACCTACGCCCGCGGCTCCCGCTCGCGAGTGCTGCGGTCGGCGGTGCGAGGCTACGTCGAGGTGATCCGTAACACGCCGCTGCTGGTGCAGCTGTTCATCATCTATTTCTCGCTGCCGGGCCTCGGCGTCCGCATGGACGCGGACGAGGCCGCGGTGGTCGGGCTGGCCGTGAACTTCGGCGGCTACGCGACCGAGATCCTGCGGGCCGGCATCGAGGCGATCCCGCGTGGCCAGACCGAGGCCGCGACCGCGCTCGGCCTGCGGCGCTGGCGCATCTTCCGCCACGTCGTGCTGTTCCCGGCGCTGCGCATCGCCTATCCCGGACTGGCGGGCCAATTCATCCTCATTCTCCTCGGCTCGTCGGTCGTCTCCGCGATCTCGGCGGAGGAGCTGACTTCCACGGTGAACACGCTGCAATCCACCACCTTCCGCAGCTTCGAGTTCTACTTCGCTGCCACCGCGATCTACCTGGTGATGGCCGGCGCGGCCCGGGTCGTGCTGGACGGACTGTTCTGGCTGGGATTCGAGCGCGGGCGGCCCAAGCTGGGGGCGGCGGGGCGGTGAGCCGCGATTTCGAGTGGCCGGAGTTCGTCTTCCTGCTCCTGGCGGTGCGCTGGACGCTCGCCTTGACCGCGGTGGCCTTCATCGGCGGCGGAGTGGGCGGGCTTGCGGTGGCGCTGATGTGGGTGTCGCAGTTCTGCGCCGTGCGCGCCGTCGCATCGGTCTACATCGCGCTGCTGCAGAGCACGCCGCTGCTGCTGGAATTGGTCCTGGGCTTCGACGGGCTCGCGGTGCTGACCGGCGTGCGGCTGGACCCATGGCCGGCGGTGGCGCTGGCCTTCACCTTGTACGCGGCGGCGTTCCTGGGCGACGCCTGGCGCGGCACGATCGAGGCGATCCCGCGCGCACAGTGGGAGGCGGGCGCAGCGCTCGCCCTGCCGCGCCGCCACGTGCTGCAGCTGGTCGTGCTGCCGCAGGCGGTGCGGATCGCCATCCCCGTCACGGTCGGGTTCCTGGTGCAGCTCATCAAGGGCACCTCGGTCGCGGCCATCGTGGGCTTCGTGGAGCTGACGCGCGCCGGGCAGTTGATGGTGAACGTGACCTTCCAGCCGATGATCGTGTATCCCGTGGTCGCCGTCCTGTACTTCCTCATGTGCTGGCCGCTCTCCCTGGCGGCCGGGCGGCTGGAGCGGCGGCTGGCGACGGGACGCGGATAGATGCCCGACTGGACCCGCGCCACCGCTCTTGCCGAGAGCATCGCCACCACCTGGGCCGGCGGCCCCGGGGGCGCCTTCGTGCTGTTCGACCGTGACGGGATCCGCGCCTCGGCCTGCGGCGGGCTGGCCAGCCTGGAGCACGCCATCCCCTTCACCGCGGACACGCCCAGCCGCTACGCCAGCATCAGCAAGCATTTCCTGGCAACGACGCTGCTGCTGGAAGGGATCGACCTCGACGCGCTGTTGGGAACGCTGCTTCCCGGCCTGCACCCGGCGCTGGGCGCGGTGCCGCTGGCGCGCGCGCTGGACATGACCGGCGGCCTGCCCGACATGATGGAAGTGCTCTGGCAACAAGGCGTGCCCTTTACCGCCACCGTGTCGGCCGAGGAGATTGACCTCGTGCTGCGCAGGCTGGACGCCACCTGCGCCATGCCGGGCGCGGAGATGGTCTACTCCAACACCGGTTGGCGGCTGGGGCAGGCGGTGCTGCAGGCGCTGCGCGGCGTCCCCTATGCGCAGGCGCTGCAGCGGCGCCTGCTCGATCCGCTCGGCCTGCCCATCGCCTTTCCCTACGACGAGGCGGGGCCAGTGCCGGGCCTGGCCACGGGATACTGGCGGGACGGGGAAGCGTGGCGGCGCGGGCGCTACGGGATGCATTTCTCGGCTTCCGGCGGGCTTGCCGGCAGCGCGGCGGCCCTGGCGCGCTGGGCGGGGGCGCTGATGGCCGGCCGCGGACCGCTGCAGGGAATGCTGGACCGGCTGCTGGCGCCGCGTCACTTCGCGGACGGGTCGCCGAGCGCCTACCAGCTCGGCCTGGTCGCGACGCAGCTCGGCGATGCGCAGCTTGCCGCGCATAGCGGGTCCCTGCCGGGATACCGCAACCACCTGCTGATGGCGCCGGAGCGGGGCGTGGGCGTCGCCTTGCTGCTGAACCGCGACGAGGACCCGCTTCTGCCCGCCTTGCGCGTACTGGCGGCCCTGATGGGAGAGGCGCCGCCGGAACCTGCGCCGGACCTGCCAACAGGCCTCTACGCCGCCGAAAGCGGCCCGGCCTGGGCCGAGCTGCTGCCCGGCGCCATCGAGTTCATGGGCGGCCGCGAGACGCTGGTGGCCGCCGGCGACGGCAGGCTCCGCTCGATCCCGAGCACGCTGGAGATCAGCCTGCGCGCGACCGGCAGCGCGCTCGAAGGACGCATCGGCGGCGTGCATCGCCGGCTGCTCCCAGTGCCGGAGCGGCTGGTGCTGGCGCCCGAGCTGGCCGGGCTGTGGCGGGAGGCGACGTTCGGCGTGGACCTGCTGATCCGTCCGGACGGCACCGCGCGGTGGCCCTGGGCGGGCGGCGTGGGGCGCGAGATCCCGCTGACCCCGCTGCCCGGTGCACGAGCGCTCGCCTCGCTGACCCACGCGATGTGGCGCCACCGCCCCTGCCTGTGGCTGCATGCGGACGGCACGCTGCGGATCGCGAGCCACCGCGCGCGGGTGCTGCGGTTCGAGCGGATGTAGCCGTCAGTTCTTGTCGAGGTTCCAGTAGAGAATGACCGGCGACTCCAGGAATCCCGAGACGTTGCTGCGCATCGCCACGGGCTGATCGTACTGGCCCATGACGATGTAGGGCTGCACCTGCGCGAGATGCCGGTGCAGCGCCTCCAACGCCGCCGGGCGTGCGGCGTCGTCCGCGTCCAGGAAGACCTGGCGCAGCCGCTCCGCCTCCTCGTCGCAGGGCCAGCCGGGGAAGTTGCGGCCGTTGCAGGCCATGTTGGTGCCGATGTTGGTCAGCGGCGAATGCATCGTGGGGCCGCTGGCGCCGGTCGCGAACAGGTTCCAGCCGCCCTTGTCCGGCGTGTTCCGGTTGCTCTGCCGGCCGGCCGTGGTGCCCCAGTCGCCCCAGGCGATCTCTACGTTCATGCCGGCCTGCTTCATCTCGTCCGCCACCACCAGGGCCATCTGGCCGATCCAGGCGAGCTCGGTCGTCGCGGGGAACACCAGCGTCTCCCCCTTGTAGCCGGCCTCCGCCAGCAGCGCCTTCGCCTTTGCTATGTCAGGTTTCAGCCCTTCCGTGCCCGCCTCCGTGCTATAGGGGCCGCCGCAGATGAAGTAGGACCGGCACTCCCGCCAGTTCTCGCGATCCCCGAACCCGGCCGCCATGATGTCCGCCTGGTTCACGATATACGCCAGCGCCAGCCGCGCCCGCGGGTCGTTGAACGGCGGATACAGCGAGTTGGGCCGCAGTATGGTCTGGTTGCTGAGGTTGGTCAGCTTCTGGATGCGCACCTGGGCATTGCGCTTGATGACCGGCAGCAGCTCCAGCGCCGGCTGCTCCCACAGGTCGATTTCCCCGGCCTGCAAAGCCGCTGCGGCGGTCGAGGCATCGGGGATCACCCGCCATTCCACCCGGTCCACCTTCACCCGGCGCCCGCCGGCCAGGGCGTCCGGCGGCTCGGCCCGCGGCCCGTAGTCCGGGTTGCGGTCGAACACCGTCAGCGCGCCGCTGACCCGGAGCGCATGGTTGAAGCGGAACGGACCGGGGCCGATCGCCGTGGTGATCGGTTTGGCGGGATCGCCCGCCAGGTCTTTCGCCCGCATGATCACCGGCACCTGGCCGATGCCGGAGCCCAGCGAGAACAGCATCGCCGGGTAGGGCTTGGACAGCTTGATCTCGAACGTATCCGGGTCGATCGCCTCCATGCCGGTGACGGCGGCGCCGAGCTTCTGCCCCACCACGTCGCGTTCCATCCACCGCTTGAGCGAAGGGATGACGTCCGCCGTCGTGACCGGCTGCCCGTCGTGGAACTTCAGGCCCGGCCGCAGCGTGAAGCGCCAGCTCAGCCCATCAGGCGCCGTGCTCCACTCCTTCACCATCTGCGGCCTGGGTTCCAGCTTGCTGTCCCAGGCGAACAGCGTCTCGTACGCCATGAGCCCGTAGATGCGGGTGATGACGATGCTGGCGAAGCCGGGATCGAGCTGCGTCAGGTCCGCGCTGGGTGCGACGCGCAGCACCTTGGGCGGTGCGCCCTGTGCGCTGGACGGGCCGGCTGGCAGCGCGAGCAGGCCAGCTACGAGCAATATCGATACGTCCAGCTTTGCCAGTTGGTCATGGATGCGGGCGATCTCCTGCTCCACGTCCGGGTCATCCATCGCGCGCCAAAACTCCGGGCGGCCAACCATGAAGGCGCCATGCCCGCCGACGACGCCGATCCGTCCAGCTCCGTCCAACTCAGCCTCGATGGCTTTGAGGGTCCGCTCGACCAGTTGCTGGAGCTTGCACGCCGCCAGGCCGTCGATCTCCGGAAGGTGTCGGTTGCGTCCTTGGTCGATCAGTACCTGGCCGCGACGGCGGACATCGGGCGCGTCGGCCTGACGCTGGCGGCCGAGGCGGCGGCACGGGTCCTCACCGACCGGCTGCAGGCGCTGGAGCTGGTGCGGGCGGCAACGTCCTGGCTCGAACGGCGGCCACAGCTGGGACGCGACATGTTCGGCCCGGGGCGCCAGGACCAGGTTGCCCCGATCCAGTTGCAGACGGGCATCGTGGACCTGTTCCAGGCGGCCCTCACCATCCTGAAAGCGGGACTGCCGCCGGACGACCCTTACCCGTACCGCCCGGCGCGGCCGCGGTTGTGGACGCCGCACCAGGCAATGGCCCGCATGCGGCTGCTGAGGACCAGGCTTCCGGACGGCAGCGATTTGCTGCTGTTCGTGCCGAAGCTGTCCGCGGAAGGGCCAGACCCCGTGCTGCGAACGCGTGCGTCGGTGGCCAGCACGCTGGTCGCCAGCCTCGAACTGGCGCGTGCGTATGAGGTGAAGCTGCAACAGGACCGGCCGTGCGGCCCGATCCTCGTCTACGCCCCCGAAGAGGCATCGAACGGCCGGAAGGCGGACAGCCCGGCGGACCTCGACGCCTGACGCCGGCATCGGGCAGCTGTGGCCCGTCAACTCCGCACGACGATGATGCTGGCCGAAATACCTCGGTTCCCCGCCACTGAGGGTGTAGCGTGGCCCCCGACAGCGGCGCAGAGGCTCACGGTGGAGCAGCGCATCGTCTCGGGAGACGTGGTGGACCATGCCGGCGCACGCTGGGGTGTCGAGCGATCGCTCGGCGCCGATGCCGTGCTGCTTCGCAACGACGCTGGCGAGGTGGTCTGCGCAAGCCCGGCGGCGATCAGCGTTCCCGACGCCCTCGCGGTCGCGGCGACGACGCGGCTCGTGGGCAAGCTCACCATACCGATGCGGAGTGGTCGGAGGACGCCAGGCGGCGCGACCTGCTGGTGGCCCTGGCACGCCTGCCCCGTCGAGGCCGTCATCACCGACGCCGTGGAGCATCACTACGCCAAGGCGAACCGGCCAAGCCTGCTCAGCCTGTGCCGCAACGTCGCCGAGCGCTGCCGGGTTGCTGGACTGCAGGCGCCGTCATACCGCGCCGTGCAGGCTCGGGTCCGCGCGGCCGGACAACACGGCGAGCCAGGACCCGGCTGTTCGGCATCCAGACCGCGACTCGGTCGCCAGCGCCGATGCCGAACTGGGCCAGGCCCGTTGCAACCCGCCGGCTCTCGTCCGCCGGGGCCTCGTAGGGGAAGAGGCCATCGGCACCGGCCACGGCGAGGCGGCCGGCCACGGCGTGCTCGGCCAATAAGCCGGGCAACGTGTCTGGGCGGATCCTTGCGGACTCAGCGAGATGAGCTTGCTTTGCACCGAGACTGTGACCCGCGTTCGGACCCAAGTTCTTGTTTCCCGTGCTTCAGTATGGCGTTATAGCCTTCCACAGACTGAGATAACGAGTCAACGCCGCAGCCCAATGTCTCTCGATTGCAGGGGACTGCCACTCACACCGGGTCCCAGGTAAAAACGTCCTGCGACCGATCGAGCGGGTAGAAATGCGATTTCAGCGCGGGGATGGCCCGGTCCGCGATGGTATCGACCGTCCAACCGTCCGAGGCATGGGCGGAGCGCAAGGGCCGGCTCTGTCCCATGAGGAAGGTCTCGTTCGCCCGGACCGCGAAGATCTGGCCGGAGACGTCCTTGGCCCGGTCGCTGACGAGATAGGCCGCCAGCGGCGCGATCTTGGCGCTTTCTATGGTCTTCAACCACTCGACCCGGGCCTTCTGCTCCTCCGTCTCCGTCGGGATCGAGCCGATCATCCGGCTGCAGGCAAAGGGGGAGATGCAGTTCGAGCGCACGGAGAAGCGCCGCATGTCCATCGCGATGGATTTCGACAGCGCCGCGATGCCCAGCTTGGCGGCCGAGTAGTTGGCCTGCGCCAGGTTGCCGATCAGGCCGGACGTCGACACGATATGCACGTAGCTGCCGCCGTTCTGGGCCTTGAAATGCGGTGCGGCAGCGCGAAAGACATAGAAGCTGCCGTTCAGGTGCACGTCGATCACCGCGTGCCACTCGGCCGGGTCCAGGTTGAAGAAAAAGCGGTCGCGCAGGATGCCCGCGTTGTTGACGACCGCATCGATGCGGCCCCAGGTATCCAACGCGGCCGACACGATCTCCTGGGCGGAGGCCCACGTAGAGACGCTGGCGGTGCTGGCGACGGCCTCGCCTCCAGAGCCCTTGATCTCGGCCACGACATCCATCGCTGGCTGCCGTCGGGCGCGCCGGCGATCGACGTGCCGAGGTCGTTGACCACGACTTTCGCGCCTTGCCGGGCCATCTCCAGCGCGAAGTCGCGGCCGATGCCGCGACCGGCGCCCGTGACAACAACGACCTTGCCATCCAGCATCGTTCAGCCCTCCGTCGGGGGCGGGCGGAGATGGCGGGTGGCCTCCTCCTCGGTCCTCAGCCAGACATCGGCCGCGATCGGGTTGCGGCTCTCCTCCAGGATGTGCCCGACGAGGCCGACGGCTCGCGCCATGACGCCGAGACCGCGGCAGATCTTCCAGTCGAATCCCATCTCGCAGCACAGGGCGCCCAGTATCCCCGTCGCATTCGTAGGGAGATCGCGTCCGCGGCTGCGCCCCGCCTCGGCCGCGACCTTCTGGATCAGCCCGACATACGGACCATCGAAGCCCGTCTCCTGCGCGATGGCGATCAGGCGGGGCGTCCTCGGGTCGATGGGCCTGTGGAAGGGATGCCCGATGCCAGGGATGATCGTCTTCGTAGCGGCGAACCCGGCGACGATCGACCGGGCGATCTCATCGAGGTCGGGTGCTGAGCCCGGGTTCGGCATGGCCTCGGAGAGCATCTTCGCGCTGCCCTCGACGCTTCCCACGAAGACGGTGCCGAGGCCGCACAGGCCCGCGGCCACGGCCGCCTGCAGCGACTCCGGCGCGCCGAGATAGGTGAGCCGGGCGACGAGCGTGCTGGGCGTCAGGCCATGCTCGACGAGCGTGACGAGCATGGCGTTGAACATCCTGGACTCCTCGGCGGTCGGCGTGCGGGCCGTCAGCTCGAGGAACGCCATGTCGCCGAAGCTCAGGTGGCCGAGTATCTCGTCGGGAAGGCTGCGGCCAAAGAGGGTGATCGAGTCCGGCGTGCTCCAGCCGATATCGGTGCGGTATTGCTTCACTTGAAACCTCGGGGTTGATGGGCCGCCATAGAGCGCTTTCCGATCGCATGCGATCGGAAGTAGCGCTCTATCTTATTGACAAGATAGAGCATTACTTCCGCTTCGCTGATTTCAGCGAAGCGGAAAATGCTCTAGTCAGCGGTTGGCGCCCGGCACCCACTCGACATCTCCAGGCCCCTGCTGGTTGAGGTGCCGCGCGAGCACGAACAAGTAGTCGGACAGGCGGTTGAGGTAGCGGATCACGGCCATGTTCATCGTCTCGGCCTCCGCGAGCGCCACGACCAGCCGCTCGGCCCGCCGCGCGACGGTGCGCGCCACGTGGGCGTACGACGCGGCCGGCGTGCCGCCCGGAAGCACGAAGCTCCGCAGCGGCGGCAGGCTCGCGTTCATCGACGCGATCTCGGCTTCCAGTGCGGCGGACGGCAAGTCGGTCAAGCGGAGCCGGTCGCCTGCTTCGCCGGGCACGCACAAGTCGGCGCCGACGTCGAACAAGTCGTTCTGGACGCGTCCCAGCGCAGCATCCGTCTGTTCGTTGCCCTGCACATGCACGCGCAGCACGCCGATGGCGGCGTTCGTCTCGTCCACCGTTCCGTAGGCTTCCACGCGCAACGCGTCTTTCCGCACGCGGGTACCGTCTCCGAGCGAGGTCTCGCCGCCGTCGCCGCCGCGCGTGACCACACGATCGATCCGCACCATCACGCTTGCTCCCTCGTTAGTTGCCGCGCATCGAGGCGAGAAGCGGGCAGGTGCTCTCGCTTAAAGGCCGGATCGCCTCGGCGGCCGGAATCCGCCGAACCAGCTTGTAGAGGTCCTAGGGGTCCTTCGACTCGTCCGGTGACTTGACCTGGAAGACATACATGTCGTGCAGCTTGCGGCCGTCCGCGCGGATCGTGCCTTGACCGAACAGGTCGTCGTCGGTCGGCGCCGCCTTCATCGCGGCCACGACGGCGCGGCCGTCATGCGGGTTCTCCATCCCTGAAACGATGCGGAGGTAGTCCAGGGTGGACGAGTACACGCCGGCCTGGATCATGCTCGGCCGCGCACCGCTCATGCGCTGAGCGAAGCGGTCAGACCAGGCGCGGGTCTTGTCATTCAGGTCCCAGTAGAACGGCGAGGCGAGCAGCATCCCGTGCGACAACGGGAGACCGATGGCGTGGATGTCCGTCACGAACACTATCAGGCCCGCAATCTTCTGAACTCTGGCAGCTATGCCGAACTCGCCCGCCCCCTTGACGGCGTTGATGGCATCCTGGCCGGCATCCGCGAGCGCGATCACCTTTGCTCCCGAGACCTGGGCCTGGAGCAGGTAGGAGCTGAAATCGGTCGTGCCAACGGGGTGCACTGCCTCGCCCAGGACCTTGCCGCCGTACTTGGCAACCTCCACTCCGACATCGTGAGCGAGCGTATGCCCGAAGGCGTAGTCGGCCACCAGGAAGAACCAGCTGTCGCCACCGGCCGCGACCAGAGATTGGCTGAGTGCGTGAGCCAGGGACCAGGTATCGAAGGTCCACTGGATCGTGTTGGGAGAGCACTGCTTGCCCGTCAGGTCGGAGGAGCCCGCGCCCGAGATCAGCAGCACCTTGTTGTGCTGACGCGCGAGTTCGTTGATCGCGAGGGCAATCGCGGTGTTCGGAACGTCGATGATTGCGTCGATGTCATCGGCGGCGATCCACTGCCGCACGATGGCGCTGCCGACATCCGGCTTGTTCTGATGGTCGCCGGTCAGCAACACCACGTCGAGCCCGGGATGGCTGGATTTGAAGTCCTCGATCGCAAGCTGCGCGGCGACAACGGAACCCCGCCCTGAGAAGTCGGAGAACACGCCTGAGATGTCGGTGAGCAGGCCGAGCTTGACCGCCTTACCGGCGGCGTTAGCGGGCGCGGACACGAGCATGCCCAGCGCGACGCCTATGGCCAGGATTCGAGCGGCGACGCGTCCCATCACTTCCTCCCCTGTTCGATGTGTCATTTCCTCGGCTTCACGCCGGGTCCGAACCTGCCAACTGCCGCACAACCGTGCGGTAGAGCGCGTCGATCGGTTGCTGCAGGGCTTCGGGCGGCAGCGTGCGCAAGACCTCGCAGACGCGGCGGCCGATCAGGCTCCCGACGTGGTGCGTCCGCCATGCACCTCGCGCGGCGCTCCACCGTTCGGTTTCCATCGCCCAGGCCTGGTGCCGGTCGATCTCGGCCGCGAGGCCGGACACGCTGCCGGGGTCGGTGAGGGAAGTGGACACGATCGGTGGCTCCCACCCATCGGCAGCGACAGCCCGGTGCTTCAGGACCGACCTGAACTCCGAGGCCAACTGCCGGGCGCCTGGCTGGTCTGCCTTGTTGACCACGTAGATGTCGGCCTTCTCCAGGATGCCGCTCTTCATCGCCTGGACCTGGTCGCCTGCACCGGGCGGCAGCACCACCACCATCGTATCGACGAGCGCACCGATCGCATACTCGACCTGCCCGACGCCGACCGTCTCGATCAGCGCCTCGGCGAAGCCGAAGCGGTCGATTGCCGCCAGGATGTCGGGAAGGTTGTCGGCCAGCCCATCCAGGCTCGCGCGGGTGGCGAGCGAGCGGATGTAGATCCGCGGATCGGTCGCCAGCTCCTCCATCCGGATGCGATCGCCGAGGATCGCGCCTCCGCTCACCGGGCTGGTCGGGTCGATGGCGATGATCGCGAGATCGCCGTCATCGCGCAGCCGATGACGCGCGAGCTTGGCGATCAGGCTGCTCTTTCCGGCGCCGGGCGGCCCGGTGATGCCGACGCGCCGGCAGCGGGCCTCGCCGGCTGATTGCGCCAGCCCCAGGGCATCGGAGACCGTGGCGTCGGCGAGCTTGCTCAGCAGCCGGGAGAAGCTCCGTCGCTCGCCCGGCGTCATCCGGCACCATTTCGAAGCAGCGCCCCGCTATGCTCGCCGAGCAGGGGCGGCGGCCGGTATTCCGCGACGACTCCGTCGATCTTGATCGGGTTTCCGACCGCCTGGATGGTCCCGCCCTCCGCCGGTATCGCGGCCACCATGGATCGCGCGCGCGTCTGCTCGCTCGCGAGGGCGTCCTCGAGCGTCTCTACGCCGGCCGCGACCACGCCGACCGGCGTGTGGCGCCGGACCCATTCCGCCGTGTCCCGTTCGGCCAGCACGGCGGCGATGGCGGGCACGACCTCGGCGCGATGGGCGCCGCGAGCGGCCATGGTGGCGAAGGCCTCGTCCACGATCCACTCCTCCCGGCCGATCTCGGTGCAGAACCGCCGCCAGAAGTCGTCATGCGTGATGAAGAGCGAGAGCCATCCGTCGCGGGTCTGGAACACCTGGGCGGGGACGATATAGGGGTGAGCCGAGCCGGCGTAGCGGCGCATGGGCTCGCCCGCATTCAGCGACGCCGAGGCGAGGTAGTTCAACTGGGACAGCATGACGTCATGCATCGCGACGTCCACCTGCCCGCCTTTCCCCTCGACGATCTTCGCCAGCAGCCCCAGCGCCGCCATGATGCCGGCGGAGTTGTCCACCGCGGAGTAGCCGGCCTTGGTCGGCGGCGCCCCGGGGTCGCCGGTCAGCTCCATGACGCCCGTCATGGCCTGGATCACGTAGTCGTACGCCGGCCGCTCCGCGAACGGGCTGTCGAGGCCGAACCCGGTCAGCGCGACGCAGATCAGGCGCGGGTTGACCGCCTGCAGCGCGTCGTAGGTGAGGCCGAGCTTGCGGATCGCGGACGGGCGGAGGTTCACCAGCAAGGCCTGCGCGCTGCGGCAGAGCCCGTGCAGCTCCGCCTGTCCCGCCGGCGTCGCGAGATCGATCACCACGCTCCGCTTGTTGCGGTTGAGGCTGGCGAAGTAGGCGTTGTGCGGGCCGATATAATGCGGGCTCACGCGCCGTCCGATGTCGCCCGTCGCGGGCTCGATCTTGACCACGTCGGCGCCGAGATCCGCGAGCAGCAGGCCGCAATAGGGGCCGGCAAGCATGTGGCCGATCTCGAGGACGCGAATGCCGTCGAGCGGTCCGCTCAAGCGAGGGTCTCCGCCAGCGCCGCGATGACGTCCGGCAGCTTCATCTCGCTGGTGAAGATGCGCGAGACGCCCATGGCGAGGAGTTCCGGCTGATCCTCGATCGGGATCGTGCCGCCGACGAAGATCGGGATGTCGCTGCCGCCCAGCGTCCTCAGGCTCGCCACCGTCTCCGCCACCAGCTCGCGGTGGCTGCCGGACAGGATGCTGAGGCCGACGGCATGGACGTCCTCGTCCACGGCGATCCGCGCGATGTAGTCGGGCGTCTTGCGCAGGCCTGTGTAGATGAGCTCGGCGCCTGCATCGCGCAGCGCGAGCGCGATGATCTTCGCGCCGATGTCGTGCCCGTCGAGGCCGGGCTTGGCCACGAGGATGCGCTTGCCCTTGAGCAGCGGGGGCGATGCGCCGCTCACAGCCGGATCGGCTCCTGGAAGTCGCCCCAGTGGCGCTTGAGGCGATCGACCATCTCGCCGACGGTCGCGTGCGCGTGGCAGCAGTCCACCAGGTACGGCAGCAGGTTCTCCCGGTCCTTCGCCGCCGCGTCCGATAGCCGCGAGAGCGAGGCCTCGACGGCGGCCGCGTCGCGCCGGTCGAGCAGCGCCGTGAACTTCTCCGTCACCCGGCGGGCGGCGGCCGGGTCGATCTTGAAGACCTCGCCGACCACCGCGTCCCCGTCGGCCTTCTCGAACGCGTTCACGCCGACGACGATGTTCCGGCGCTCGTCCACGGCGGCCTTGCGCTCCAGCGCGCAGTCCGCCAGCCGGGCCTGCAGCCATCCGTCCTCGATCGCCTTCACCACGCCGCCATAGGCGTCGATCTCACCCATGACCTTCTCGATCTCCGTCTCCATGCGGTCGGTCAGGAACTCGACCAGGTGGCTGCCGCCGAGCGGATCGACGGATTTGGAGATGCCGCTCTCGTAGGCGATGACCTGCTGCGTGCGCAGCGCGAGCTCGGCGGAGAATTCGGTCGGGATCTGCGACGCCTCGTCGAACGCGGCCGTGAAGATCGACTGCGCGCCGCCCATCACGGCCGCCATCGTCTCGACCGCGACGCGCATGACGTTGTTGTAGGGTTGCGCGGCGGTCAGCGACGAGCCGCCGCAGACGACGCCGAAGCGGAACTGCGCCGCCTTGGCGTCGGTGGCGCCATAGCGTTCCTTGAGCAACCGCGCCCAGAGCCGGCGGCCGGCCCGGAACTTGCAGACCTCCTCGAAGAAATCCATGTGGACGTAGAAGAAGAAGCTCAGGCGCTTGGCGAACTTCTCGACGTTGCCGCCGCGGGCGATAAGCTCGTCCACGTAGGCGAGGCCGTTGGCCAGCGTATAGGCCATCTCCTCGACCGCCGTGCAGCCGGCGTCACGGACATGAGCGCCGGCGATGGAGATCGGGTTGAAGCGCGGCGTGGCGTCGTTGGCGTAGAGGATCGAGTCGGCAATCAGCCGCATCGAGGTCCGCACCGGGAAGATCCAGGTGCCGCGCGCGACGTATTCCTTCAGGATGTCGTTCTGGATGGTTCCGGTGAGCTTGGCGCGCGGCACGCCCTGCTTATCGGCGCAGGCCACGTACATGGCGAAGATGATGGCGGCCGTGCCGTTGATGGTGAACGAAGTCGAGATGCCGCCCAGGTCGATCCCCTCGAACAGCGTCTCCATCTCGGACAGGTTCGACAAGGATACGCCGACCTTGCCGACCTCCGGCCGCGCCATCGGGTCCGTCGGGTCGTAGCCGCACTGCGTCGGCAGATCGAGTTCGACCGACAGCCCGGTCTGTCCGCCGGCTAGCAGGAACTTGTAGCGCTGGTTGGACTCCTCCGCGGTCCCGAACCCGGAATCCTGCCGCATCGTCTAGAGCCGGCCGCGATACCCGTCCGGAAAGATCCCCCGCGTGAACGGGAACTGGCCCGGCAGTCCCTCCTGTCCGGGATCGTGGTCCGCCGCGGTCGCCACCACCGGCAACTCGATGCCGGAATACGTCACCGGCCGCGGCGGCGGCAGGGTCGCCTCCAGCTCGGACCCTACGAACGTCTTCTCGGCAGCAGACATCAGCCACCTCCTCCCCGTCGATTGAAGACTGTCTCCACCGCGGCCCAGTGATCGGCGTGAACCCAGGTTTCGGCGAAGGCTCGTGTCTCGACGGCTGCCATCTCGGCCGCGGGCGCACCATACCGGTGCGCGACCGCAAGCGACTTGAACGCCCGCGCAACCTGCGGCCGCCGGGCAGCGAGAGGCGCGACGAAGCCAGCCAGGGCGTCAGCGAAGGGCTGGGCGGTGTCCGCGACCGCGTCGATCAGGCCGAGGCCTAGCGCGCGGTTCGCGTCCAGCGCCTCCGCCGTGACGAGCAGCAGCAACGCGCGGGACGGCCCGACCAGCCGGAACAGGTCCGTCCCGCCGCCCCAGGCCGTGGAGATGTTGAGCGTACCCTGCAGGAAGCCGATCCGTGCATGCGGCGCCGCGATCCGGAGATCGCAGGCCAGCGCCAGTTCCGCGCCGCCGCCGAGCGCATCGCCGTTCAATGCAGCCACGACGGGAACGGGGAAGCGCCGGATCGTGTCGAGCGCGGCGCGCGTCTCCTCGGCAAAGGCAAGGACGTCCGCCTCGGCCCGCACGGCGCTGAGTTCCTTGAGGTCGCCGCCGGATGCGAAGGCCTTGTCGCCCTCGCCGGTCAGGACGGCGACGACGATGTCCTCGCGCTCGCGCCATGGCGTGAAGGTCTGCGCCAACTCCGCGATCAGCTTCCGACTCAGCGCATTGCGCTTCTCCGGCCGCCGGAGCGTCACCGTGAGCACGCCGCCGTCATCGCTGCTGCTGACGAGACCGCTTTTCACGTCCATGAACTCAATTACCTAGTGCGGAATGGATCAGTCAAGAATGATCGGTGGTCGCGGCCTCTAGACCCGTGGCGGGCCGGCGGGGGGGGGGGCGGCCCGGGGGGGGCCGGTGGGGAGGCCCCCCAGCACGAGCAGCCCGTGTGGAGGGCGCGCGCGAGCCGGGGGCACAGGGGGGTGGGCGCCCCGCGCCGCCCCCC
>JBBSIT010000007.1:0-19565 GCA_038231995.1 Acetobacterales bacterium
CACGTTGCGCGCGACGCCGCCGACGAAGTGGCCGAGGCCCGGCGCGGTCGGCAGGCCGGGCAGCGAGGGCGGCGGCGCGAACTCGATCTTGTCGACCACCCCCGAACGCTGCGGGTCGTCCACCTGCGACCAGGCCGCGACGACGGTGATCATGTGCGCGGCGCGGCCGGTGAGCACGTTCTGGATCACCTCGGCCTGGTCCAGCGCCGCGGTCCGCGGGTGCCCGGCTTCGCGCGCCAGGCGGATGTAGTAGTCGAGCGCCGCACGGCCCTCGGGGGCGTTCAGCGTGACGGTGTAGTCGTTCGAGGCCTGGTCGCGGAAGATGCTGCCGCCGTGGCCGTAGAGATAGGGATAGAAGTCGTAGGCGACGGTGTGCGGCCCGCGCGCGCCACGCTGGACGATGCCGTACATGCGCGGCGGCTTGTGGAAGCGCTTGGCGTTGGCTTCCAGCGCCTCGAAGGTCAGCGGCGGGCCGGACAGCCCGGCCTCGCGATAGAGGTCGCCGCGGTAGTAGGTCAGCGGGATGATGGGGGCGATGGGCAGGGCCATGAGGCGGCCCTGCGGCGTCATGGTGCGGCTCTCCGGGTCGAAGTAGATGGTGTCGCCGAGGGTGTAGACCTCGGGGTCGAGGCGGAAGGCCGGGTCGATGGCGTGGATCGGCTCGACGAAGCCGCCGAAATACATCTCGGCGAACCAACCGGAGTTCATGATGAGGAGGTCGTACTGCCCGCGCGAGGCGCGCACCGAGTTGCGCTGCTTCTCCAGCGACCCGGCGAACGGGTTCACGTCCAGCTCGACCTTGTTGCCGCTCTCGCGCTCGTACTGCTCGACGCTGCGGCGGAAGCTGTCGAGCCAGGGCGACTGGTTGATCACGACCGTGATCGGCGCGACCCGGCCCTGAGCCTGGACGAAGCGGGGCAGTGCGGCACCGGCCAGGGCGCCCGTGAGCAGCACCAGGCGGCGGCCCGGACCCGGCGTGTTCGCCTGCGTCATCGTTACATTCCCTTCCCAAGCGTGTGCCCGCTCCGTTTGACCATAATGGCAAGCGAACGGGCATGTCCGCAACGAGCGTCGTGAGCCGCCGCGACGCCGAGTTCGGCTACCGGTGCTATGCCCGGTCAACGGGACCGCACGTCCAGATGATCCGGGACACGGGATTTCGGCGTTGGAAGGCGGTCGGCTACGGCCGCGGACGTAGCCGTATCACGTCACCGGTCAGCCACCCAGGCCGCATGGCTGATGATATCGGCCGGGAACCGGTAGCCAGCGTAGCTGGGGTTGGCAGACGTCGTCATCCCATCCGGCTATCCGAACGCGTGTCCTCCGACAACCCGGCCGCTCGCCAAGTTGACGGTGCCGTGGCGCGAGGTGGCCGACCAGGCTCGACCCCGCGTGCCGAAGCTTGCCGCCTTGATGGACGAGGTCGAAGCCGAAGTGCTGGCCTATATGAGATTTGCGGTCAAGCCCCCGAGGATGACGATGAAGCTGACAGAAAGTCATCCATTAGCACCGCCAGTTCAAACTGTTCCCAGCATTACGCCTTCTGCGCCCGCTTGAGTTCCTGATCCACCCGGGTCGCGGCCTTGGCCAACGTCGTTTTCGGCGTTTCGCCGCCGAGCACCGCGGCCTGAACCATTTCGGAGACAATCTGGATCATGCCGGGGAGGCCGACGATGCCGGGGAACGGCCGCGCAAACGGGATCGTGTCGATGAAGGCTTGCCCGAGCGGGTTCTTCGCCAAGAACGCCTTGAAGCCCGGGTCGTCGATGGCCGCCTGGGAGTTGGGGATGGCGCCGCTTTCGCCAGCCCACCGGCCGCTGATGCTGGGCTGGACCCACCATTGGCAGAACTTCGCCGCTGCTTCCTTGTTCTTGCTCGAACTCGAGATGGTCCAATAGTTGCCGGCGAAATGCGCGCCGCGCTGCGCCTTCTTAGGCGGCGGCGCGGACGCGGTGCGCACCTTGGTGGCCAGGATGTTGGCCGTGAAGACCGGGTACAGCAGGATCGAACCGATCTTGTTCGTCCCCCATTCATTCCAGCTCTGCACGTCGGTATAGGCCTTGCGCGGCGAGATCTTCTCCTTGTTGACCGCGTCGGCAAGGAACGAAAGGGTCTCGAGCCCCTGCTCGGAGTTGAAGGCACTAGCCTTGCCGTCCGGGGTGACGAGGTCGCCGCCCGCAGCGACCATGAAGCTCCAGTAAGTTTGGGCGGTGCCGAAGCCGGGCTGGTTGCCGAGCGCGAGCCCCCACTGATTTTCCGCCGCCTTGGTCATCTTCCCTGCTGCGGCGATCAGGTCGTCCCATGTCTCCGGCAGCTTGCTGGGATCCAGACCGCTCTTCTCGAACAGATCGAGATTGTAGCACATGGCGCCAAGACCGGCGTTGACCGGAACCCCGAAGCGTTGCCCGTCGTAGATCGTGATTGGGTCGAAATTCTTCAGCGTCGAGGGATCGAGCTTGACCAGGTCATCGAGCGGGATGATCAGCTTATTGCGGGCGAAGTCGGGCGGCACGTAGCCGGGCGCGTGGAAGATGTCCGGTGCTGCGCCGGCCGCCACCGCGGCGAGATATTTCGGCAGGATCTCCGAGGGCCCGAACGATGTCGTCTTGATCTCGACGTCAGGAGTCGCCTCGTTGAACGCCGCGACATACCGCTTCAGGATCTCATAATTGGTGCCGGCGAAATGGCTCCAGATCGTGACCGTGTGCTTGCCGGTCTGCGCGGGGGCCCGCCACGGCAGCCCGGCTACGGCGAGTCCCGTCGCCGCTGCCGTGATCAATGCCCGCCGTGGAATGCTTCCTGTGCTCAGTTCGTTGTTGCGGCGTGACATGACTGATCCCCCGGTTTTCTGATTGCCGTTCTTGCTTGACGGCAAGAATCGTTATCCCTTGATGCCGCTCATCGCAACGCCCTTCACGAAATAGCGCTGCAGCACGAGGTAGATCAGCAAGGTCGGGAATACCGACAGGGTGATGATGGCCATGATCACTCCCCAGTCCGCGGCCTCTGCCTGCTTCAGCGCCGCGATCAGCATCTGGATGGTCTGCATCTCCTGGGATTGCACCACGATCAGCGGCCAGAAGAATTCGTTCCATGACGCGGTAAAGGTGAAGATGGCCAATGTCGCCGCCGCCGGGCCGAGATGGGGCAGGCAGATCTGCAGCAGGATGCGCAACCGGCCGCACCCGTCGATCAACGCGGCTTCCTCCAGCTCTCGCGGCAGCGTCAGCAGGAACTGGCGCATCAGGAATATGCCTAGGGGCGTCACCGCCCGCGGCACGATCAGGCCCTGGTAGGTGTCGATCCAGCCCAGCCACTTCATCAGCATGAAGGTGGGGATCATGGTGACCTGGCTGGGGATCATCATCGCTCCCAGAACCAGCATGAACACCGTGTCGCGGCCCCGGAAGTGGAGACGGGCGAACGGGTAGGCGGTGAAGATGCTGGTCAAGACGACCGCTAAGGTCTCGCCGCCCGCCATGACTACGCTGTTCAGGATCGCCCGCAGCACCGGCTCGCGCGTCAGGGCGGTGACGTAGTTGTCGAGGATGGGGTGGGCGGGGATCAACCGGATCGATGCGGAGATGATGTCGGCGTTCGACTTGAACGATGACGAAACCATCCAGACGTAAGGCAGGAGCGTGATCACGGCGGCGGCGACGAGTATGGCCTGCAGCACCAGCAGCATCAGCCGCGAGTGATCGTCGCCCGTGCGGGTCCTCAGCATCCCGGGCCGCTTCATGCGTCGGCCTGCTTTCCGAACAGCTTGAATTGTACCAAGGTCAGGACGAAGACGATGACGAACAGCACGTAGCCGACCGCGCTGGCGTAGCCCATGCGGAAATAGGTGAAGGCTTGCTGGTACAGGTAGAACACGATCACCGAGGTGGACCCCGCCGGGCCGCCGCCGGTCATGACGTACACCAGCGCGAACACCTGGAACGACAGGATGACCGACATTACTACAACGAACAGGATCGTCGGCCGCAGCAGCGGCAATGTGATCCGCCGGAAGCAATCCCACGCGCCGGCCCCGTCCATCCGCGCCGCCTCGTAATAGGTGAGATCGATGGCCTGCAGCCCGGCGAGGAAGATCGTGGCGAAATAGCCGACATTGCGCCACGCCGCGGTGATGACGAGCGCCGGGAGCGCCATCTTCGGGTCCGCCAGCCAGAGCGGCCCCTCGATCACAACAATCCGCAGCAACTGGTTGATCAGCCCGTATTCAGGGTCGAGCATCCACACCCAGACGATGCCGATCGCGACCATCGAGGTCACCGCCGGAAAATACAGGATGGTCCGATATACCTGGATGTAACGCAGCTTCAGGTCGAGCAGCAGCGCCGCGGCCAGCGAGAACACGAGGATGCAGGCAGTGATCGCGATGGTGAAGAGCGTGGTTTGCAGCAGGCTGCGCAGGAATTCCTCGTCTCCGAGCAAGGATGTGTAGTTCGCCATCCCGACCCAGTCGGCCGTGGACGACGTCATGTTCCAGTCGCTAAAGCTCAGGATGAAGGAGTAGACGACCGGAAAGCCGACGAAGATCGCGAAGAACAGCAGCGCCGGGAGCAGCGAGAACCACGCGAACCGAGCCTCCCCGCTCTGCAACGAGCGTTTCCCCGTACGTTTGACGCGCTGGCTTCGAGTGTTCAGGATCTCGCCTGGCCGAGCACGGCCAGCGCCGGCAGCCTATCGCCTGCGAGCGCCGCTCCCGCCGCACCACGCAACACGCTGCGGCGCGGTAGCCGCGATTCCGTTGTCATCGCGTTCCCCCCTCCCACGGCCCCAGTGGCACGGCGTCCTGGACTCGATTGGTTCAGTTGTGCATCCGGATTGCTGGGTGCGCTGAAGTGTTTTAAATTGCTTCAAAGGCTCGCATGCAGAGTCCGCAGAAGTCAACGATCGGGCACAGCCCGCGCCGGAGGTCACGTTGAAAGAGTGTCCGGCTCACCGATGGCGCGCGCGGCATTGGCGCCGCGACGGCCCGACGCGCGGCGGCCGCCCACATGATGTCGACAGGCTTGGCGGGACCGATGGCATCATCGTCAACCTCTCCTCGATGGCCGCAATGATTGGCGGGCGCGTTGCGTGACGACGCTGGCCTCCAGGCGAGCGTCGCCGGCATGATCGCGATGAACCGGGTGGCCGAGGCCGCGGCGTTTGCCGAGCCGATCGTGTGGCCGCTATCCGATCAGGCCTCGTTTGCCTCCGGATGTCGCCTTGACGTGTCGGGTGGCTTCATGGTCGGCGGTTGCTCGCGCAACGCTGCCCGAAACTGCTGAGACGGATCGAACGCGATGCGGGGAGCGGCGGCGGTTGCGGACGAAGTTGACTACATCATCGTCGGCGCCGGCTCAGCCGGCTGCGTGCTGGCGAAGCGGCTTTCGGCCGATCCGGCGACCAAGGTGCTGCTGCTGGAGGCAGGCGGACGAGATAGCGACCCCTGGATCCATGTCCCCGCCGGCTTCTTCCGCAACATCTACAACACCAAGCTGAGCTGGGGCTTCGAGACCGAGCCGGTTCCCGGCTTCAACGGTCGCAAACTGACCTGGCCGCGGGGTAAGGTGCTGGGCGGCTCGATCTCAATCAACGGATTGATCTACATCCGGGGCCAGGCGGGGGATTTCGACCTATGGCGGCAGATGGGAAACGCCGGCTGGTCCTACGACGACGTGCTCCCATACTTCCGCAAGGCTGAGCACCAGGAGCGGGGCGTGGACGCCTATCACGGCGTCGGCGGCCCGCTTGCCGTCTCCGACCTGAAGATGGACCACGTCCTGCACGATGCGTTCATCGAAGGGGCCGTCGAAGCGGGTTATCCCCGCAACCCGGACTTCAATGGCGCGGAACAGGAGGGGGTCGGGACGCTGCAGGTCACCGTGCGCAACGGTCGGCGCTCGAGTGCCGCCGTCGCCTATCTGCGTCCCGCGATGAGGCGGACGAATCTGCGTGTCGAGACACATGCGCTTGCCGAGCGCGTCGTGTTCGATGGGCGGCGAGCGACCGGCGTCGAGTTCCGTCAGAACGGCAAGGCCCGCACCGTACGGGCGCGGCGCGAGGTCCTGCTGGCGGGCGGCGCGATCAACTCGCCGCAGTTGCTGCAGCTCTCGGGTGTCGGCCCTGGCGGCCTGCTGCAGGACCACGGCATCGCGGTGGTGCACGAGCTTCCAGGCGTCGGCGAGAATCTGCAGGATCATCTGAGCGGTCGCGTGATCTACCGCTGTGCGCGCCCGGTCACGCTGAATGAGGTCTGGCATAGCTGGCCGCGGCGGATGCAGACCGAAATGCAATACCTGCTAGCCCGGCGCGGCATCCTGATGATGGGCGCAGGCCCGTTGGGCCTGTTCGCGCGCACCCGGCTTGGGCCGCAGACGCCGGATGTGCAGTATCAGTTCCTTGCCGGCAGCGCCGACAAAGCCGGCGACGCGATGCATGCCTTTCCCGCGTGCACGCTGTCCTGCATCCCGTGCCGGCCGGAAAGCCGCGGCTGGCTGCGCATCAGATCGCCCGATCCAGCGGTGCATCCCGTCATCCAGCCGAACTACCTGGCGACGCAGACTGATCGTGCCACGCTGATCGCCGGGCTCCGGATCGCGCGCGACATCTTCAACACCGACGCGATGCGGGCACATGTCACGACCGAGCTCCTGCCAGGGGCGGAGGTCGAAAGCGACGACGAGCTGCTGCTTTATCTGCAGCAGAAGGCCGGCACGGCATTCCATCCCACCAGCACGTGCATGATGGGTCCAGGCAGCATGTCGGTCGTCGACAGCGAGTTGCGTGTGCACGGGGTTGCCGGGCTGCGCGTGATCGATGCATCGATCATGCCGACTGTCGTGTCCGGCAACACCAATGCCGCCGTGCCCGCTACTGCTGTCCAGGAATGGACCCCGTCCGACGCTCCTGGGCGTCACACGTCAAAGACAACCCGGAACCCGGTGTGACCGGCGGAGGACGTGCCGGACAAACCGCTTCGCGCGGCAATGCGGTATCGGTAGCAGTAGCTCTGATGGCACATGTAGGAGCCACCTTTGGCGACCCGCTCACCCGACTTGCTTGACTGCTCGTTGCGGGCGCGGGCTCGACGGGACATGGAGCGAACCCTGAACGGGTCGGCGCACCACTCCCAGACATTGCCGGCCATGTTGAAGAGGCCATAGCCGTTCGCGGAGAATGCTCCCACCGGGGCCGTTCCGCGATGGCCATCGGCCGCGGTGTTCTCTTCCGGAAAGCGCCCCTGCCAGATATTGCAAGGGAAGAACGAGCGGTCGTCGGGCGCGGTCATGCCCCACGGGAACCGGGCATCGGCAACTCCGCCGCGAGCGGCATGCTCCCATTCGGCCTCTGTGGGCAGGCGTCCACCGGCCCACGCGGCGAATAGCTGCGCGTCCCGGAAGGAAATGTGGACGACCGGATGGTCCAGACGGTCGCCGATCGTCGTGCCCGGTCCCTCCGGATGCGCCCAGTCGGCGCCTTCGACGAAGCGCCACCAGGGCGCCTGGGCGACACTACGCGTGGCGCCCAATTCAGCGGGCACGAACTGGTAGAAGACGAAGCTGGAATTGAACTGTTCGGCCTCGGTGACATAGCCCGTCGCCGCCACGAAGGCCGCGAACCACCGATTGGTCACGGCGAAGGGGTCGATGGCGAAGGCGCGCAAGCGTGCCGTGCGCACCGGGCCTTCGCCGTCTTCGAGCAGAACGGGGCTGTCGGTGCCGATGCTTGTCACGCAAGCCTCGAGCCGGACGAACCTGTCCGGCATCGGGCCGGAAGCGCCCGGCACCTTGCCCAGGCTGGCGCCGAGCGCTCCCGGGGCCTGATGGCAATCACGTGGAGGACAGCAACTCATGTCGTGCATCCCGGCAGGTTCAGGAACCGACATGGGTAGCTCGTCGAGCTTGAGAGCGGCAAGCCGCCTGGAAATGGGCCGCAGCTCGTGCGTCTTGCTTGCTGGAGCGCTTGGATTGGACATTCCCGGAAGTTATCGGCCTAGCCTGATTTGTTGTTTGCGGGCCATGGCTGGCCGTGCAACCGTCGATCGAGGTCAGGGATCTGCTTCCTGCGACTGCCCAGACTCGCATCAGACCAAAACCGAAAGTCGATGCGGAGGAAACGGGGGAGCGTTGTTCTATGTCGACCAGCTTGTCTAGGCGCGGTTTCGTCCGGCTCTCAAGCGGCATAACGGCCGGACTTGCCGCGGGCCCGGCCATGCGGCCCGCCAGGGCGGACCAGCCGAAGCGGGGCGGCTTGATCAAGACCGTCGATATGAACTATTCGAACATGGATCCGACGACAAGGGTCGACCCGGAATCCTACACCCGCTTGATCTACGATTCGCTGATCGACGTCACGATGAATCTAGAATACCGGCCGGGCCTGGCGGAGACCTTGCCCGAGCAGGTCGGCGACCGCAGGTACGTCTTCAAGCTCCGGAAGGGCGTCACCTTCCATGACGGAAACCAATTCGACGCGGCGGCGGTCAAATACAACGTCGACCGCGTCATAGCCGGCGAGACGATCACGCCCATAACGGGGTTGTGGAACGAGTGGCTCGATAAGCTAACGGTCATCGATCCCGCCACGGTCCGATTCGACCTGAAGCGGCCTTGGCCCGACTTCTACTGGAGCATGGCGGACACGCTGTTCTTCGGCTCGCCCGCTTTGCTCAAATCGGCCGGCAGGGATTACGGAACCCGGCCCGACATGACGGCCGGCACCGGGCCGTTCATCATGACCTCCTTCGCCCCGCGGCAGAAGATCGAACTCAAGCGCAACCCGAACTACTACCGGCAAGGCGAGCCCTACGTGGACGGGGTGGTCGGGACGTTCATCGCCTCGGGCAGTGTGCGCCTGCTCGGCCTGCGTCGCGGCGACCTCACCAATTGCTACACCTTCCCGGAATCGCAGTTGCCGCTGCTGAACGGTGCCAACAACGTCGTCCTGCACGAGGGCGAGGCCAGCACCCTGACCGTCATGGCGGTCAACACCAAGCATCCGGCATTGCGGGACAAGCGGGTGCGCCAGGCCATCCAGCACGCCGTGGATGGGCAGCAGATCATCGACCAGGTGTATCGCGGGCAAGGCAGGCTGATCGACAGCATCTTCCCGCCCTGGCACCGCGCCTATACCCCGGCCGGAAACCTGGCCCCGATCCGCCCCGATCTGGGCCGCGCCAAGGCGCTGCTGGCCGAGGCCGGCTATGGGCCGGGCAGGCCGCTCAGCGTTCCCATCGAGAGCTTCAACGCGCCGGCGCATGTCGAGCGTGCGGTGCTGCTGCAGTCGCAACTCAAGCGGGTTGGCATCAACGTCGAGGTCAGGAGCATACCGTCAGGCCAGGCGATCACCAATCTGCAGAGCGGCAACTACGTCTTGTCGCTCTGGCAGATGAACGGCGGTCCCTCCCTGATCGACTACAGTTGGGACCTCTTTTCCGGCAAATCGGGCAAGAACGACAGCTTCTACAATAAGCCGGACGGGTTTCAGAACCCCGGCATCGAACCGATGCTCGACAGCCTCACCAACGCGTTCGAACTCGAGAAGATAAGGGGCACCATCGCGAGGATACAGGACTTGGTGTTCGACGACGTGCCCTACATCTACCTGAACTGGCGCAACCACCGTGATGCCTGGCTGACCAGCGAGAAGGGCTTTCAAACCAGCAAGCTGAAAAATAGGCAGGATTTCCGCACTGTCTGGTTTGAGTCCTAGAGCATCATCTGACCAAGCGGGATCACCTGTCGGATGAAGATGCTCGCAAAAACGAAGGCTAGAGCGTGATGCGTGCGCCTATCAGCACGGATCACGCTCTAGAAGCATCGCGGCCGGTGCGCTGGACCCACGATGGGCATTAACTTCATCGCCCGCCGCCTGCTGCTCGCCATCCCGACCTTGCTGGGCGTGGCGATCATGGTCTTCGTCCTCGGCTTCCTGTCGCCTGGCGACCCCGCCCTGACGGCGCTCGGCATGACCAGCGAGGGCAACACCTCCTTCGACGCCGCCCAACTCGAGCAGACGCGCCATAAGCTCGGTCTCGACCAGCCCGGTTATGCTCGGTTCGCGTTTTGGCTCGGTGGAGCGCTTACGGGGGATCTCGGCCGGAGCTACGTGCAGCCGTACCAGGTCTCCGACCTGATCGGCAGGGCGATGCCGGTCACGCTGGCGCTGATTACCGCGACCATGCTGGTCGCCATCGCCATCGGCATCCCGCTGGGCATCGTGTCTGCCGTGTTCCAGGGCCGGGCCGCCGACTACCTGGCCCGTATCATCGCCATCCTGGGCGTCAGCACGCCCACCTTCTGGCTCGGCCTCATCCTGCTCCTGCTGTTCGCCTACACGTTCCCGATCTTCCCGATCAACGGCTCCTTCGAGAGCGATGGGCCGAAGGTGCTCGTCCTGCCGGTCCTCGCCATCGCCACCCATCCCGCGGCGTTGATCGCGCGGATGATGCGAGCGAGCATGCTCGAAGTCCTTGGGGAGGACTACATCCGGACGGCGTTTGCCAAGGGCCTTCCCGCGTTCCGCGTGGTGATGCGCCACGCCCTGCGCAACGCGATCAGCCCGGTCGTCACGGTGGTTGGCCTCCAGTTCGGCAACCTGATCGGCGCCGCCGTCGCGATCGAATACATCTTCGCCCTGCCCGGCCTTGGCACCTTGATGGTCCAGTCGATCTACGCCAAGGACCTGCTGGTCATCCAGGGCGTGGCGCTGGTCATCTCGATGGTTTTCATCGCCGCGAACCTGGTGGTCGACCTGCTCTACACCGCACTCGACCCGCGCCTTGGTTCCTGAGCCTCGGCGCGGCATGACCTATCCCGCAACCCAGCCCGACGCCGGCCGCACAGGAACGGCCGCGCTCGCCGGCCAGTCCCGCCGGTACGTCGGGCTTCGCAAGTTCCTCGATGACCCACTCAACGCGATCAGCGTGGGCCTCGTGGTGCTGCTGCTGCTGCTGGCGATCCTGGCCCCGATCATCAGCCCCTATCCGCCGGACGAGCTGATGCCCGCTGATCAGTGGCAAGCGCCGAGTCTGAAGCACTGGATGGGCACGGACGAGCATGGGCGGGACGTGCTGTCCCGCGTTCTCCATGGCGGCCGGGTCTCGCTGTTCGTCGGCATCGTCACCGTGGCGCTTGCCATGGCGGCCGGGGTGGCCGCAGGGGCGGTCGCCGGCTACCGAGGCGGTCTCGTCGATGAGATCATCATGCGATTGATGGACATCCTGATGTCCATTCCGGGCGTGGTGCTGGCCTTGGCCATCGTGGGCATGCTGGGACCGAGCCTCGGCAACCTCATCACCGCGCTTGCTGTATACCGCATCGCGCAATTCGCCCGCGTGACGCGGGGATCGGTGCTGTCCGTCATGGCGCGGGACTACATCAGCGCCTGCCGCGCGGTCGGCATGGGCCCCGTGCGGACCATGCTGCTGCACGTACTGCCAAATTGCATCGGCCCGATCATCGTGCTGGCGACCGTCCTGCTCGGCAACGTCATCCTCACCGAGGCGACGCTGAGCTTCCTCGGCATGGGCATCCAGCCGCCACAGGCAAGCTGGGGCGTGATGATCGCCGGCGGCAACGAGTACCTGATGTTCGCACCCTGGATCTCGGTCGCGCCCGGCGCACTGCTCATGGTCACCATGGTCGCCTTCAACCTGCTGGGCGACGGGCTCCGCGACCACTTCGACCCCCGTAGCCGGTCGGTGCTGTGAAGAGCGCGCGCGGATGACGTGACGAGAACCCCATCCGTCCCAACCACCCTCCCCCGCTATTCGTCCAGGAGTTTTCCATGGCCTCACGTCCGAACATCCTCTTCATCACCGCCGACCAGCAACGCGGCGATTGCTACGGCTTTGCCGGCCGGAAGGTTCGGACGCCGCATCTCGACCACCTCAAGGCTTCCGGCACCTACCTGCCCACCTGCATAACCCCCAACCCCGTCTGCCAGCCCTCGCGGGCATCGATCCTGACCGGCCTGCTTCCGCTCACCCACGGCGTGCACGACAACGGCATCGACTTGAGCCCGGAGGTCGGCGCGCGCGGGTTTGCCGGGCAGCTCTCCCGGGCTGGATACTTCACCGCCCTGCTCGGAAAGGCCCACTTCGCCACCGCGCATACGTTTCAGCCCACCGGCACGCCCGAATGCCGCGGCAGCATGCAGAATTACGGGGCCGACTGGTTCGGCCCCTACATGGGCTTCGACCACGTGGAACTCATGGTCGAGGGTCACAACAACACCGCGCCGTTGGCGCCGCCCTCGGGCCAGCATTACGAGCGCTGGTACTACGCGGACGCGCGGGGTGAGGAGAAGAACCGGCTGCACGACCAGCATCTGCCGCCGGATAACGGCGCCGCACAGACCTGGCACTCCGCCCTTCCCGTCGCCTGGCACAACTCGACTTGGGTCGGCGACCGCACGGTCGATCACCTGCGCCAGCACAAGGAAGGGCCGTTCTGCATCTGGGCGTCGTTCCCCGACCCGCACCACCCCTTCGACTGCCCCGATCCCTGGAGCCGCATGCATGACCCGGCGGATGTCGAACTTCCCCGGCACCGCACCCTCGACCTGGAACGCCGCCCCTGGTGGCACCGCGCGAGCCTGGAAGGCGTGCCCGCCATGGCCAACGAGGAGTTGCGCTCGCTGCGGCAGAACTACTCGCGCATCCCGCCGCAGACGGATGACCAACTGCGCGCCTTGATCGCCAACTACTACGGAATGATCGCGCTGATCGACCACAACGTCGGCCGTATCTTGACCGAACTGCACACGCTGGGCCTCAGCGAGAACACCATCGTCGTCTATACGTCCGACCATGGCGACTGGCTGGGCGACCACGGGCTGATCCTGAAGGGCCCCATGCCGTATGATGGCCTGCTGCGGGTGGGTTGCATCATCGCGGGACCCGGCGTGCCGCCGGGCAAGGTCGTGAACGAGCCGGTCTCGACCTTGGATCTCGCCGCCACCTTCCTCGATTACGCGGGCGTGGCGCCGACATCGCCGATGCACAGCCGCAGCCTGCGTGGGCTGATCGAAGGCTCCGGTGAGACACGCGATTTCGCCTACAATGAATGGGACCTGCACCCCTCGCGCTGCGGCGTGGCACTGCGACTCCGCACGGTCCGCACCAAGACTCATCGCATGACCACGGAACTCGATTCCGGGGCGGGCGAGTTCTATGACCTGGTGAACGATCCGGACGAGATGGATAACCTCTATGACGACCCCGGCAGCGCCGGCGTGCGGCGGTCTCTGGAGGAGATGATCCGCAGCCGGCCCAACGACGTGATGAGCCCGCTGCCAGAGCCGGTCGGCATGGCCTGACGCATCGCTGACGCGACCGGGGCGAACCCGGCGCGGAACCATGGAGGAGCAGTCAAGATGTCACCATCGAACAGGGACGGCCATTCTCCCCGCTCAATGCACCGGCGCACGTTGGTGGTGCGGACGGCAGCACTTGCCGGCGCCGCCCTCGCCGCGCCGGCCCTGCTGCGGAGCGGCGCGCGGGCGCAGGATGCGGTGCTCGGCTCCTATCAGGAAGCGAAGATCGACTGGCGCCGCCTGGCCGGGGAGACGGTCAACGTGGCGATGATCCCGACCACCTTCTACGCGGGCCTGATCGCGCTCGCGCCGCAATTCGAGGCGCTGACCGGCATCAAGGTCACGTTCGAGAACATTCCACCGGGTCAGATACGCAACAAGACGGTTCTGGACCTGAGTTCGAAGACAGGCACGTACAGCGCGTCCTTCACCGACCCGATGTACTACCCACTTTACGCGACGAACAGATGGGTCGTGCCGATCGAGGATTTCCTCGGCGACAGCAAGCTCACCGACACCGCCTGGTATGCGTTCGACGACATCATCCCGGCTTGGCGGACAGCCAACGCCTATAACGGCAAGACCTATGGCGTGCCGTTCGACGGCGAGGCCACGGTGCAGACCTACCGGTCCGACCTGTATGCCTCGAAGGGGCTGAAGGCGGCCGAGACGCTCGACGAATTCATGGCCAACGCCGCCGCCGTTCACGACCCGGCGAACCGCGTCTGGGGCGCGGCGTTGCGCGGCTTTCCCGGCCCCGGCCAGAATATGTATATCTATCCCTCCATCTTCCTCGCCTACGGTGGCAAGTGGTTCGACTCCGGCGGGAAAATCCGGGTCAACGGGCCCGAGGCGGAGGCCGCCCTGCGCTGGTATATCGATCTCGACAACAAGTACGCGCCCAAGGGCGTCGAGAACTGGAATTGGCCCGATATCGCCGACGCGTTCTCGCAGGGGAGCCTCGGCGCCTACATCGACGGGTGCTCGCAGGCGGCGGTCGTCGTGGACCCGCAGCGCTCGAAAGTGGTTGGCAAGGTCGGTTTCGCGCGCTGGCCGGCGGGGCCGTCCGGGCGTCGGGTCACCTCGATCTGGAACTGGGGCTTCGCCGTGAACGGCGCCATCCCGGAACGCGCGCGTCAGGCGAGCTGGCTGTTCGTGCAATGGGCGACCTGCCGCGAGACTCAGGCTCGCACGTCGATCCATGCGGCCGCGGGCACGGTCGCCCGGGTCGGGGTGAACCGCGTGTCGCTGCTGCGCTCGCCGGAATTCGCCACGATGGTCGGCGGCTACGGGGGCAACTTCCTCGAAGCGATGACCGCCAGCATGGACCACGACACCGATCCCGACTGGCGGCCCCGCGTGCCGCAATGGCCGGCGGTCGGCGAGACGATGTCGGTCGCGATCCAGCAGGCGCTATCCGGCCAGCAGACGCCGAAGGCAGCCCTGGACGGTGCTCAGCGGCGCATCGAGCAGGTGATGCTGGGCTGAGCGAGGAGGTCGGCGCCATGCGCAGCACGAGTGGCGCCGGCCCCACGCAGGCGCGGCTGGAGGAGCGGTTCGCGCTCAGGTTGATGCTCCCCAGCCTGGCGGTGCTGGCGCTGACCACGACGGTGCCGATCCTTTACCTTTGCTGGACCAGCCTGCAGAACATCAACCCGTCCATGACGTTCATGAACGGCTTCGCCGGGGCCGGCAACTACGTGCAGATGGTGGACGACGACCGGTTCTGGAATTCGCTCCGGTTGACCTTGATCTACACGACCTCGACCGTGGTCCTGCAGGTGGTGATCGGCCTCGCGCTCGCCGTCACGATCAGCGAGCTGAAGCATGGGCAGGGGCTCGCCCGGCTGGTCGCGATCCTGCCGATCGTGCTGGCGCCCGTCGTCGTCGGACTCTACTTCCGTACGCTGATCCTCACGCCGGCATTCGGCATGTTCGACTATCTGACGGTCTCGCTGGGCTTGGGATCGCACAACTGGCTCGGCGATCCCAGCCTGGCGCTGCTGTCGGTCATCGCCATCCACACCTGGCAGTGGACGCCGTTCTCGTTCCTGGTGCTTCTCGCGGCGCTGGCAGCGCTCCCCGCCGATATTTACGAGGCGGCGAAGATGGACCGCGCCAGCGCCGTCAGGCGGTTCTGGCACATCACCTTGCCAATGCTGCGACCGGCGATCGTGGTCGTCGTGATCCTGCGGATGACCGTCGCGCTGTCGGCCTTCGCGGCCATCTTCGCGGCCACCGGCGGCGGCCCCGGCACGGCGACCGAGATCCTGAACCTGTACGCCTACCGGACCTCGTTCAACGAGCTGCAGATCGGCTACGGCGCTGCGTTGGCCGTGACCCTGCTGGTGATCACCCTCGCCACGACCTTCATGCTGTTCCGATTGCGGAGGGCTTCTTGATCGGCAGGCTCGCCGGCCGCCTCGCCGGCGCGGCCACGCTGATCGTGTTCCTGGGCTGCTGGACGTTTCCGGTGGTGTGGGGCGCGGTGACGTCCCTCAAGACAGAGCGCGACGTCCTCGCGTATCCGCCGATCGCAGCCTTCGCGCCGACGCTGGCCAACTACGCCGATGTGCTGCAGGGATCGAACAGCATCCTGCCGAACCTGAAAAGTAGCGCCATCCTGACGGTCGCGACGACGCTGATCACGATGGCCTTCGCTGTCCCGGCCGCCTATGCGTTGGCCCGCCTTCGGCTCCGGGCGCGGCGCCCGCTCGGCTTCTATATCCTGGCCACGCAGATGCTGCCACCGATCGGCCTTGTCATCCCGTATTTCCTGATTTTCAGCCAGTTGTCGCTGCTCAACACCTATTCCGGCCTGATCGTCGTCTACGTATCGTTCTCATTGCCATTCGCGATCTGGATGCTGGTCTCCTACTTCGAGGAGATTCCGCGGGAGATGGAGGAGGCCGCGCTGATCGACCGCGCCAGCCGATTTAGGGCGATGTGGTACATCATCCTGCCGCAAGTGGGCGGCGGCATCTCTGTCGCCCTCGTCTTCGTGTTCCTGAATGCGTGGAACGAGTTCCTGTTCGCCGTCGTGCTAGGAGGCCGGACGGTCCGGCCGGTCACTGTCGCGATGTTCAACTTCATCTCCCTCGAACAGACCCAATGGGCACGCGTGTCAGCCGCGGCGCTGATCGCGATGGCGCCGGTCATCCTGCTCGGCGTGCTGGCCCAGCGGCATATCGTGAAGGGCCTCACCTTCGGCGCCGTGAAGGGCGTTTCCCGCCAATGACCACACCCAAGTCACGAGAGAACCGGCTAGGCGAGGTGGCCCTGCGCGGCATCGGCAAGCGGTTCGGCGGGTTCCAGGCGCTGGACGGCATCGACCTCGTGATCCGGCCCGGGGAGTTCTTCTCGCTCCTCGGACCGTCCGGCTCGGGCAAGACGACGACGCTGCGCATCATCGCCGGGCTGGAAGTGCCGGACTCCGGCGCGGTGTACGTCGATGGCCGCGACGTGACCCATGTCTCCCCAGGGGACCGCGATGCCGCGATGGTGTTCCAGAGCTACGCGCTGTATCCGCACATGTCGGTGCGCGGAAACATCGCCTTCCCGCTTCGGATGGTGAACACGAAGCGAGAGGAGATCGAGCGCCAGGTGCAGCAAGCCGCGGAGCGGGTCGGCATCGGGCATCTGCTGGACCGGCGTCCAGGGCAGCTCAGCGGCGGCCAGCAGCAGCGCTGCGCCCTCGCCCGCGCCCTCGTCCGCTCGCCGCGTCTGTTCCTGCTGGACGAGCCGCTGTCGAACCTGGACGCCCGGCTTCGCATGCAGACGCGCACCGAACTGAAGCAGTTGCAGCGGGCGCTGGACGTGACCGCGATCTACGTCACGCACGACCAGGAGGAGGCGATGTCGCTGTCCGATCGGATGGCGATCTTCATGGACGGGCGGATCGTGCAGACGGGAACGCCGGAGGAGGTGTTCGGCCGCCCGGCGACCGCGTCGATCGCCGGCTTTCTCGGCAGCCCGCCGATGAACCTGCTGGAAGCCAAGCTGCTGCCGGACGCGATCGAGGTCGCCGGGCAGCTTCTCCCGCTCCCCCCGGGGCTGCCTGCCGGCCAGCAGGTGGTGACCCTAGGCGTTCGGCCGGGCGATATCGCGTTCGGGGCGACAGGGCTGCCCGCCACGGTCGAACTGAGCGAGTTGCTCGGCGACAGCGTGATCGTCGATCTCAGGCTGGGTGGCGTCGCGGTCAAGGCACGGTCGTACCAGGTGCGGCGCTTCGCCGAGGGCGAGGCCGTGCATCTGCAGATCGACCCGGCGAAGCTGCATTTCTTCAGTCCGACCGGGCAGCGGCTGGACCCCCACCCAGGAGCCGGACATGCGACTGACGGAGATTGAGCAGGCGATGCGGGCGGGCGAGTTCGGCGAGCCCCGCCGATGGGCCATCGAACACCAGATCAAAGTCGGCCGCTTCTTCGATGCCGAGGACCTCGTCCCAGTGCGTCAGGCGCACATCATGGCCGATTCCGAGTCGCTGGGCGAAGCCGGCATCCTGTTCCTGGAGCGTCTCGCCGATACCGCGCCGGACCACCGCCGGGTTCGCGTGCCTACGATCACCGACCCGCGCGGCGTGGACTTCGCCGCCTATGGTCGGCTGAAGATCGGCGAAGACCTGGCCATGCTGGAGCAGCGGGCCGTCGCGGCCTTCGTGGCGCTCGGCGTGTTGATGACGAATACCTGCATCAACTACCAGACGATCATGCCGCCGGTGCGCGGCGAGCACATGGCCTTCGGGGATACAGGGGTTGTGATCTACTCGAACGCGGTGTTCGGCGCGCGCAGCAACTTCGAGGGCGGGCCCTCCGCGCTCGCTGCCGGCCTCACCGGGCGGACGCCCCGTTATGGCTTCCACCTCGACCAGCATCGACGCGGGACGAAGCGCATCGTCGTGGAGGCCCAGCCGCAATCGCTGAGCGACTGGGGTGCGCTCGGCGGCTTGGTCGGGCGCATCGTGAACAACTACTGGGACGTGCCGGTGATCGAGGGGTTTGCCGAGGTCCCTAGCTCCGATGCGCTCAAGCATTTCGGTGCGGCGCTCGCGAGCTACGGTTCCGCGGCGATGTTCCACATCCCCGGCCTCACGCCAGAGGCCTCGACATCGGCCGAAGCCTTCGGCGGCCCGTCGCCGGAGCCGGCGGTGATCAGCGCGGGCGATCTGCGCGGCTTCTACGCCCAGTATGCAGCACCTGGGGACCGGGTGGACGTCGTGGTGTTCGCGGCTCCCCAGCTATCCCTTTTCGAGCTGGAGGAGTTGGCGGCGTTGCTGGACGGCAAGACCATCGCCCCGCACACGACCACCCTGGTCGCCACCTCGCCCGAGAACAAGTCGGCCGCCGACCGTATGGGCCTGACCCGGCGCATCGAAGCCGCCGGGGCCGTCGTGCTGGAGGGGGTGTGCTTCTACCAGAGCTACGCGCGCGAGATGGCCGAGGCCAATGGATGGCGCAGGCTGCTGACCAACTCCGCCAAGCTCGTCAACATCATCGCCGGCTACGGCTACGAGCCGACATTGGCTTCGACCGAGCAGTGCATCGCCTCTGCCGTGGCCGGGAGGATCACCTGATGCCGCTGGTTTTCCGCTGCCATGAGGGGATCGGCCCGGTCGTGACCGGCCCGGTGTTGGTGGCCGATGACGGGTTCAGCGCGCGCTACGACCTTGACCGCAAGGCCGGCGTGTTCTCGCGCCCGGCGCACAAGCTGTTCGGCCGTTCCTATGCCGGCAAGGTCCTGGCGCTGAACACCTCGAAGGGCGGCGTCGCCACAGCCTGGATGCTGCACGAGATGGCAGCGCGGGGCATCGTGCCGCTCGCGCTGCTGTTCAACCGTGTCAACCCGATCATCGCGCAGGGAGCAGCCTTCGGCAATGTCGCGCTGGTGGACCGGTTCGAGGACGACATCACCCGGGTGCTTCGCCTCGGCGACATCGTCGAGGTCGATCCCGGACGCGGGATCGTCACCGTGCTGAACCGGATCACCTGAGGAGCAAGCGATGGCAAGTGAGACCCGGCGAACGGCAGCAGCGGATGCGGGTACCTGGGACCATGTCGTGATCGGCGCCGGGTCGGCCGGATGCGTGCTCGCGGCGCGGCTGTCCACGGCTGGGCGGCGCGTGCTGCTGCTGGAGGCGGGAGGCGCGGACCAAGGCCGCTGGCTGCAGATCCCGCTCGGCATCGGCCGGGTCATCCGCGATGAGCGCGTGGTCTGGGCGTTCGAGACGGAGCCCGAGGCGGGTGCGCAGGACC